>CANEEJ010000004.1 GCA_947426525.1 uncultured Clostridium sp.
GAAGTACTTCAAAAAGAGAATGAAAGACAAAGAAATATAGGAATTAAACAAGGTCTTATAGAAACAGCTAAAAAAATGCTAAAAAGAAATATGAATATGGACGATATTCAGGATATAACTGGTCTAACCAAAAATGAATTAGAAAAATTAAAAAAATAAAATCTAAAAGCCCTATACTTTTTATGTAAAATATGTTATAATGGCTACTGTTAATTATTGGTATACACCAAATGTAACTCATTAACTCCGCAAACAATTATAAGGAGGTATTAACATGCGGTTATTAAAAGTTTCCTTACACATCACATTTCAAGATTATACTTGGTATCGTGATTTTGCAAAAGGAGAAGAATTAATCTTAAGTGGCTATTTAAAACACTATAATACTGACATAGTAATCGGCTACTTAAAACAAGAACCTATCACTTGCAATAGTTCAGTCTTCTATGTAAAAGGTTACTGGAACAATTCAGAACTAATTCTGCTTGAAACTACTAAATGCGATGGTCTTAACAATAATTCTTCTATCACATTATGCAGCTATTTTCCTTCTGTTATAGATGGAAATGGGCATGGATATGTGGATGAAGCAACTGGTATTGTTTCAAAAGAAGGAATTCCTTTCTTTCTTGGAGGAGACTTATTTTCATTCTTGAAAATAGCCCCTATTTTTTATCTTCGAAAAGCATATAAATCTGAACTTAATTCTATTTTCCATGCTTCCCCTTCTGGTTCCCCATCAACTCTTACCGCGTTAACAAAGTCCCCTAATTCCTTAACAATTGCATCTGCAATTTTATTGCCTACATTGCTATCATAATATGAATGTTTCATTTGTTTCATAACAATGTCTGCAATTTTCTCTACTTCTTCTTCATATACCTCTTCTTTTGAAATAATCTGGAAAGAAAATTTTCCTTTTTTAAAGTTTTTTATTTCTTCCATTTTCTTTCTCCGTATTCTTCTTGAAATTCCAAAGTACTTGCATTTCATTTTTTCTGCCTCCTTTATTAAGCTTTTTAAATTATATCAGTTTATGTAACCAGTGTCAATTTTAAAAATGAAATTTCCTAATAATTGTCTCTTTTATATCTTTAGCAGATAATGCTAAGCACAATACAAAATTCAAAACGGAAATTCCCATAGCAATTATACTTAATGTTTTATCCTGTATCATATGCTCTGTTATTAAAATAAGTGGCAACATACTAAAAAGTACAATTAATAATTGATACATGGCATATTTCATATATTTTTTATAACTTACAATTGTCAATATTAACATGGTCAAATTGGCAATCATAATCATAATCGGAATTGCTATATTAATAGACCATCCTATTTTTCCTAATATCGAATCGATATAAATCATTAATATTGAAAGTGCTATCGTTTGCAATAATACGTGTCCTGCAATATTAATATTTTTTTTAATGGAATATATAACAACCACCCATGTATACACAATTCCGGCATTTGCTAAAGCTGCCCATGGAATAGTTGGTGTTGTTAACTTATTAATTAGCAATAAAACAAATGCTACTAATAAAGAAACACTTGCTAGTATTTTTATAATTTTATCACTCTTTTTCGCTTTTATTTTCTCTGGATATATCATCTAAAACACCATTGCTTTCTATTTCTATTTTCATTCCTCTCTCTTTTAGGAATTCATAAAATCTTTTTTCAATACGATTGTCCTGTAAAATCGAGGTAAACGTAAATACCATTTTATTTTCAAAAGTGCAACTAGAACACTTTATTTTTTCTACTGGTTCTGGCGCAATTAACATTAAGAAATAATCAATATAATTTTTGTATTTTCCTATAATACCAATTCTTCCTATGTTAGAAAATGTTATGGTTGTATATTTTCGAATTTCTATATAACTTAATCGAACAATCGCTTTTTTAATAAATAAAGGAATTGGTCGAATGAATGGATTGTTTCCAATTTTTACATTGGTAGACATTGTTTTATTAATTTCTTCTTCTGTTAGTCTTCTAGTAAAATCTCTTTTTACAAAATCTAACATTTTCTCAAAAGTATCTAAGTTCTCTTTTTTCATTTGAGCTTCTACGGTTATATAAGAAAAGAAATTTGACATTGTCTTAGAAGGAAAATATTTTTTTAAATTAACTGGTATACAAATTTTTATTGGTCTTCTTCCTTTTGCTTTCACATAATTTTCTTGATAAATACAATACATTAAAACTGCTGTTAAATATTGCGTAATCGTTACACCATATTTTTTACTTTCTTTTTTTAAATCTTCCAGATCAATTATTTCATGTATGGCACTAACTGCTCCTAATGGTATTTTTGCTCCTTTCAAAGCATAAGCTTTTTTTCCAGAAGCATTTGATTTTGCCTTTTTATCATAGTTTTTCATATAGCTATCTTCTGCATTGTAATCATTTTCAATTTTTCGAACTCTTCGTTCTTCTTCATCCAAATCCTCTGGATACATTAACTCTAAATACGTATAAATAATTTCTTTAAAAAAAGTTGCCCCACTATTGCCATCTGTCAAAGAATGAAAAATCTCTATATTAACTTTGTTTTCAAAATATGTTACTTTAAATAAATAATTATTATTTCGTCTACTATCAATATACTGACAAGGATAATCTTGTTCTTCCTCTATTTTAGGCATTTTCTGATTTTCCTCTAAATAATACCAAAAAAATCCTGGCTTCATCCTAACTTTAAAAAATGGATATTTCTCTAATGCCTGTTTTACTGCTTCCTCCAACACATTTGGTTCTATCTTCTCTTTTAGAACCGCCGATAAACGAAACACTGTACTATACTTCTTTCCCGTAGAAATCGGAAAAATCTTAGCAGAATTATCTAACTTCCTCCAGTGTAGTCTGGTATTTTCTTTTTTCTTCTTCATTCTTTTCTCTCCTTTGTCGTAATTTGGGACAGGCACCTAATGCGACATTCTGTCGTGTTTTGGGACAGGCACCTAATGCGACACTTTGTCGTGTTTTGGGACAGGTATCGAGCTAGACATTTTGTCCCATTAGTTTGACCATAGCAATAATCTCTTGGTAGCCTTGTTCTTGCAATTTCTGTGTGCTATTTTTCTCAATAAACCAAATGTGACCTGCTTGTTCGTATTCTTTTATTTCGATTGATGCACCTACTTTTTCTGCTCTTTGCTTTAATTCGTGCACATCTGGATTTAGTATATCATTTGTGCCTGTTAAAATCGTTATGTTTTTTAATTTTGATAAGTCCCCATCAATTGGATTTACCTGATAACTATTTATGCCATCTTCTCCAGCATAGGCTAAACCAGCTAGTTTTAAAGTTTCTTTATTTAGTTGCTTATCTCTTTTTTGTACTTCTTCTATCTTAGGATTAGTTAGTCTTACATCTAACCATGGTGATATTAAGATGGTTTTGGCTGGCATAGGCAGATTTTCTTCTCCTATTTTTTCCTCTAAAGCTAATCCTAGACCTCCTCCTGCTGAATCCCCCATTAAAATCAGCTGGTTAACATCTACTTTGTTTATGATTTCTTTGTATAATGGTTCTACCATTTGAAATACGTCTTTATAGTTGTATTTTGGTGCTAGTGGATAGTCTGGCAAGATGACAGTTGCCCCTGTATCATTGACTATTTTTTCGATAAAGTCCCAATGCTGCTTGGTGGCTTCTGCTACATAAGAACCACCATGAAAATATAGTATTTTTAAATCTGTTTTTTTCTCATTTTTTGGCGTTATAATAAAGACATTTCGTCCCTTATATTGTTTCGTTTCTAATTCACAGACTTGATTTATTTCTTCTGGCACTTGCGTTTGTATGTCTACTATCCAATAGTATGTCAAAATGGATAAAGCTATTATTAAGATTCCACATAAGATACCGTAATATTATTTTTGCTGTTTTCATTTTCCTTAACCTCTTAATTTTTTTTGTTATTTTATCATAGTTAAATAAAAAAATCTATATAAATTCTTCAAGAGTTTCTTAAGAATTTATATAGATTGAGGCAGGAAACATAGAAAAGTTTCCCACCTCATTTTAGTTCCTTGTTTTTTTAACTTATAAAGTTTGTGTTTTCGCTAAAGAATGATTTTTATATCCCTTATCATAAGTAACTTCTTTTATAACACTTATGAATTCCGGCAAGTCTACCTGCTTTTCTTCATTTGGTAATTCAATTTCAAGAATTGCCTTATCAGAAGAATACTCATAAATATCAATTTCTATTACCTGCCCTTTATATCCAAATACATATCGTATCTTTTGAATTGGGCTAAGTGCTACATCTGCCTCTTTTTTATAGTCTTCGTACTCGTTCTTTGTTAGTTTCCTTTCTTTTTCACGACGTTTTAATTCTGTTATTGTTATTTTTTCTGTATAATAATAACAACTCATTCCATCAACAGTCTGTTTTCTAATCCGACGTTCCCCTTCTTTTGCTACCAGGTATATCTGCTCAATTTGAATTTCTTTTAAAATCCCTTGCGCATACTTCCGAATTACTTCTGGTTTAACCATGTTAATCAGAAACTTTCTTTCAATTTCTAAGTTACTTTTTGCATTTTTCATAGTTTTCTCATCCTTTCCTTTGCAGTGCAAATTACGAAATTTCTTTACTAATAGCTTTTGCTATTTATGTTACATAGCTATTATAGCACTTTCTACCTAATTTTGTAAAGGATTGCCAAAACTATATTAACAATTTTTATCCAAATAACCCACGTTTTTTAATTGGTGGTTGTTCATTCATCGTCCTAGCCAATTGCGCTAATAAATCTCTTTGCTCTTTGGTTAATTTTTTTGGAGTTTGAACGATTACTGTAAAAACAAAATCTCCTACGCTACTTGAGTTAACTGATTTAAATCCCTTATTACGAAGCGTAAATTTGGTTCCTGTTTGTGTCCCTTCTGGAATTTTATAAGTTTCTTTTGAACCATCAACCATTGGTATTTCTAAGTCTGCTCCTAACGTTGCTTGGGTAATAGTAATTGGAACTTCACACAACACATTATTTCCTTTTCTTGTATAAATACTATGTCTTTTAATTCTAACTGTTATATATAAATCTCCTTTTGGTCCACCTTTTTCTCCTGGTTCACCTTCGCCACGTAGCACTACTGTTTGATTATCATCAATTCCAGCAGGAATTTTTACTTTTATTTTTGGTTGTTTTCTAATCGTTCCTTTTCCATGGCAATGTTCACATGGTTCTTTGATAATTTCTCCTGTTCCATGACATGTACCACAAGTTCTTCTTGTTTGCATTTGTCCTAAAATAGTATTTTGCACTTGTGTAACTTGACCTGTTCCATTACATGTTGTACATTTCATTTTGGAAGTACCAGGTTTTGCACCTGTTCCATGACAATTATCACAAGTATCGTTTCTGGTAATAATTACTTCTTTTTCAACTCCTAAAAAAGCTTGCTCAAAAGTAATATCCATATTCAAATTCAAATCTGCACCTTTTTTAGGTCCTGATTGTCTTCTAGATGAATTTCTTCCTCCAAATCCACCACCAAAGAAAGAGGAGAAAATATCTCCTAAATCTCCAAAGTCGCCAAAGTCTGATGTACTATAAGAATAATATCCTCCTTGTCCTCCAAAAGGTCCTCCTGCTCCACCGAATCCTTGTGGTCCATCATGTCCAAATTGGTCATACATTCTTCTTTTTTGTGGGTCCGATAAATTCTCATATGCTTCATTTACTTCTTTAAATTTTGCTTCGGCTTCCGCTTTATTATCTGGATTTGCATCTGGATGGTATTTTTTTGCTAATTTTCGATAAGCTTTTTTTAACTCATCATCAGTTGCACTTTTATTTACTCCTAATACTTCGTAATAGTCTCTTTTGCTTGCCATTTTTTCTTTCCTCCTAAATCGGGATTTGAGGGACGCCCCTTAAAATCCCTCTTTTAAGGATTTTAGGTACATTCCTTCTTTTTACTGAATTTATTTTTCTTTATTTTCTCTTTCATAGTCTCTATTCATATTCGTATTATGTTTTTGAATATAGGCATTTGAAAACTCTTCTGACGATATATTCAATCGATTTAAAACCTCCATGTAATACATTTGTACATCTGTCATTTCCTCTACAAATCGATTTCTAACGTCCTGATTTTCCATAATCTCATTAATTCCTTTTTTCTTGATGATAGAAATGCATTCTCCAATTTCTTCAATCATATATAATATATGATTTTTAGCATATTGCGGTTCTCTGTCGCCCCATTTATCTTTGTTTCTTTCATACAATTCTAATTGCATTTTCTGCATTTCAGATATGGTTAAATTTTTTTCTGACATAAATAGCTTCTCCTTAACTTTAAAAAATTGCCAATGGTTCCGAAGTTGCCATTTAACTCCGGAACCGTTGGCAACATTTACTTATTTATTGTCTTCGTCTTCTACTTTGTAATCTGCATCATATACATTTCCATCATTGTTTGCTTCTTCTCCAGTTGCTCCAGCTGTTTCTGCTCCTGCAGCTCCATTTGGATTTGCTGTTTTGTATAGCTTTTCTGACATTTCATAGAATACTTTTGTTAACTTCTCAGTTGCTTCTTTAATGTTTTCTGTATTGTTAGTTTCTAAAGCTTTTTTAGTATTTTCGATTTCTGCCTCTACTTTTGCTTTTTCTTCTCCGCTTATTTTATCACCTAAGTCATTTAATGTTTTTTCACTGTTATAAATTAAGCTTTCAGCATTATTTTTAACTTCAATTTCTTCTTTTTTCTTTTTATCTTCTTCAGCATGTGCTTCTGCATCTTTTACTGCTTTATCAATATCTTCATCTGTTAAGTTTGTTGATGCTGTAATAGATACATCTTGGCTGTTTCCTGTTGCCATATCTTTTGCTGATACATGAACAATTCCGTTTGCATCAATATCAAAAGTTACTTCGATTTGAGGTACTCCTCTTGGTGCTGCTGGAATTCCTGTTAATTGGAATCTTCCTAATGTTTTATTGTAAGCAGCCATCTCTCTTTCCCCTTGTAATACATGAACTTCAACTGATGTTTGACCATCTGCTGCTGTTGAGAAAATTTGTGATTTTTTGGTTGGTATAGTTGTATTTCTTTCAATTAATTTTGTAAATACCCCTCCATAAGTTTCAATTCCTAATGAAAGTGGTGTTACGTCCAATAATACTAAGTCTTTTACATCTCCTGATAATACTCCACCTTGAATAGCTGCACCAATAGCAACACATTCGTCTGGATTGATACCTTTATCAGCATCTTTTCCAGTAATTCTTTTTACTGCTTCTTGAACAGCTGGCACTCTTGTAGAACCACCAACTAATAATACTTTGTGAATATCATTTGGTGTTAGTCCTGCATCTTTTAAAGCTTGGTTAACTGGTCCAGCAGTTGCTTCTACTAAGTCATGAATTAATTCTTCAAATTTAGCTCTTGTTAAGTTTACATCTAAATGTTTTGGTCCTGTTGAATCAGCTGTAATAAATGGTAAGTTAATTTGTGTTTGTTGTACTCCTGATAACTCAATTTTTGCTTTTTCTGCTGCTTCTTTTAGTCTTTGCATTGCCATTTTATCAGCTTTTAAATCAATTCCATTTGATTTTTTGAATTCATCTACTAAATAGTTAATAATTGCTTCGTCAAAGTCATCTCCACCTAATTTTGTATTACCATTTGTAGCTAAAACTTCAAATACGCCATCTCCAATATCTAAGATAGAAACGTCGAATGTTCCTCCACCTAAGTCATAAATCATAATTTTTTGGTCTTGTTCTTTATCCATTCCATAAGCAAGTGATGCTGCTGTTGGTTCATTGATAATTCTTAAAACTTCAAGTCCTGCAATTTTTCCAGCATCTTTTGTTGCTTGTCTTTGGCTATCACTAAAGTAAGCAGGTACAGTAATAACAGCTTGTGTTACTTTTTGTCCTAAATAGTTTTCAGCATCTGCTTTTAATTTTTGTAATATCATAGCAGAAACTTCTTGTGGTGAAAATTTGTCACCTTCTATATCAACTTTCTCATTTGTTCCCATTTTTCTTTTGATTGATATAACAGTATTGTCTGGATTTGTTACAGCTTGACGTTTTGCAATTTGTCCAACTAGTCTTTCCCCATTTTTTGAAAATGCTACAACAGATGGTGTTGTTCTGTTACCTTCTGCATTTGGTATAACAACTGGCTCTCCACCTTCCATTACTGCTACACATGAATTTGTTGTTCCTAAGTCAATTCCTATAATCTTTCCCATTTAAAAAATCCTCCCTTTTGCTTTTTGATGATTTTGGGGACGGAGGAAAAAATCATCATTATATTATTTTATCCTAATATAAATATATATTTTTTCTTCATGATGATTTTTTCCTCCGTCCCCAAAATCATCATGTTTAAATTTAATAACTTATTTAGTTGGCTACTACTACCATTGAGTGTCGAATTACTCTACTTCCAATCTTGTAGCCTTTTCTATATTCCCCAGCAATTTCTTTTTCTCCTAAGTTTTCATCTTGAATGCTACTTACTGCTTCATGAAGTTCTGGATCAAAAGTTTCTCCTACTGTTTTTATTTCTTCTACTCCTTTTGCTGCTAATACATCTTTAAATTGTTTTAGTACAAGTTCTACTCCTTTTTTGTATTCTTCATCTGCTGTTTCTACTTTTGCCGCATTTTCTAAATTGTCTACTACTGGAAGAATGACTTCTACTACATCTGATAGAATAGAGTTATACATACTTTCTCTTTCTTTGCTGCTTCTTTTTTTGAAGTTTTCAAATTCTGCTAATATTCTTTTATATCTATCATCTAATTCTTCATAGTCTTGTTTTGGCACCATTTCTTTGGTATTTTCCATTTCTTGTTTTTCTTCTAAATTTTCTTTGTTTTCTTTTTCCTTTTCTGCCATTTTTTCACACTCTCTTTCCTTTTTTATATTAGTCAAATTCTTTTAGTTTCTTATTAATATATTTCATAACAGAAATAACTTTTGAATAATCCATTCTTTTCGGTCCAATAATCCCAATTGTTCCTAAATCTCTACCATTTACTTTATGTTTAAAGGTAACTACACTAAAATCTTTTAATTCTTGCTTTTCGTTTTCTTCTCCTATATACACATTGATATCTTCCGCAAAACCTGAGTTTAACATGTCTGCTACTAATTCTTTTGTGTCTAATATGTTGATAAAATTTTTGGCAACTTCTAGGCTATTGAATTCTGGCAAGTCAAATGATTTGTTAGTTCCCTCTAAATAAATTTTATTTTCTTCTTCTAAGACTTTTTTTATTTGTTCTATGATTGGCTTGATAACATTTACACTATATGTCATTTCATCATACAAGTATTCTTCCAATGGTCTATCTATGGTTTCGATTGGCTGATTTTTTAATTTGTTATTAAACATATAGTTCATAGTTTCTACTTGCTTTTCGTTGATATCTTCGTCAAATTTGATAATTGTTTCTTTGACTAACCCAGTATCTGTTAAAATAACTGCCATCATCATTCTTGTTCCTAATAAGACAAATTTGATTTCTTCGATTAGTTGTGTGGTTGTTTTAGGTCCTATGGAAACTGCCGTATAATGTGTAACTTCTGATATAGTATTAGCTGTTATTTGGGTTAAGTCTTCAATTTCATTTACTTTGGTTTCTAATTTTGAACTGATGTATTTTATTTCTTCTCTGCTAATGTCATTATCATTTAAAAGTTCATCTACATAGTATCGATATCCTTTAGCTGATGGTATTCTTCCACTTGATGTATGCGTTTTATCTAAGAAACCACCTTTTTCTAGCTCTGACATTTCGTTTCTAATAGTTGCACTACTACATTCTAGTCCATGATTTTGTGTTAGGGCATTTGAGCTTACTGGCTCTGCTGTGTTGATATATTCTTCTACAATGGCTTGTAGAACTTTCTTTTTTCTTTCATCTAACAACTTTTTCACCTCTTTTAGCACTCTTTTGTTTTGATTGCTAACTTTCTATATATTATACCCATTTTTAGCACTTG
The DNA here is from genome assembly GCA_947426525.1 of uncultured Clostridium sp. Lineage (GTDB taxonomy): Bacteria > Bacillota > Clostridia > TANB77 > CAG-508 > CAG-269. Next base: position 10,000 of record CANEEJ010000004.1, read on the forward strand.
TCAATACTCTCTGCTAATTTTTTTGTGAATTTTTTGTGAACTTTTATCATTAGAATATTTTTCTTATATCTTGGTTATATTAAAAAAAACAAAAGGAGGAATTATAATGGACAGTCCTGGTTATATTTTAAACGAAATCAATAAAGGTATCAAAATGGGAATGGACTCTATTTCTAATGTTGCCGAAAAAGTGCAAGACGATAACTTCAAAAAAGATTTAAAATTTCAATATGACAAATATAATGATATTTTAAACAAGGTAAATACCCAATTAACAAACTATGATGATTTTCCTAAAGAATTAAATCCTATGCAAAAAGCGATGGGATGGATGAGTGTAGAATTTAATACCATGGAAGACAAAAGCACTTCTAAAATTGCAGAAATGATGCTTCAAGGTACCAACATGGGAATTATTAAAGGTGTTAAACTTTTAAACCATAACCCAACAGCTGATGAACCAGTTAAAAACATTTTAACAGAATTCGTTCAATTTCAAGAAGACACAGTAGAACAATTAAAAAAATATCTATAAGTTTATAGAAGGATTTAGGCTTATTACCTAAATTCTTCTACTATTATTTATATTTCTTCTTCTACGTCTAATAAAGAAAATACATCTTTATCTTGGTTTAAGGCTACAATATTCATAACTACACCTTTTCCTACTACGTTCCCGCCTAATTTCTTAATTGCACTTTCAATGGCAGTTATTGTATTTCCAGTCGCATAAATATCATCTATAATATAAAAATTTTTATTCTCATAGACTTCATTTACTAACTTTGGCAGCTCCAATTGATCTTTTCCATATTCTTTTTCATAATTAAATGTACATGCTACTGTTGTTGGTGGCAATTTTCCCTTTTTTCGAACTGGTAAACAGCCTATTTTCAACTGATTTGCAACAGCTGTTCCAAATAAAAATCCTCTTGCTTCTGGTGCTACAATGTAATTAATTTCTTTATTTTTCACTTCTTTTGTTAGTTTTTCTATAATCTCATTTAGTGTTTCTTTTTGCATAATTAATGGTGTAATATCAATAAACTCAATTCCTTCAATTGGATAATTTTTTTGGGTTCTTATATTTAATTCACTTTCTAAATTATTTTTTAATAGTTTCATTTTTACTCTCCTTCAAAATTTCAAAAAATCTTTTTTCCTTTTCTTCTAACTCTTGTGAATCTCTAAATTCTATCTTTCCTTCTCCATCATATAACAAATTATTTTCTTCTAATATACTTTTCAGGTGCATAGCTAAACTGGGAGCTCCATTAAAAAATCGAACTTGTCCTAATATTTCTTCAATCTCTTTTTGAATTAATGGATAATGCGTACAGCCTAACACTACATTTTTTACTTTCTCCCTATATGTACCAAGATTTTCCTCTAAATATCTCTTAATTTCCGCTTTATTACCACTCTCGATTCTATCTGCTAGTCCTACACAAGGTAAAAGCATCGTTTTTTGATTATTATATCTTTTTAATAATAAATTAAATTTTTCACTTTGAATCGTTCCTTTTGTTGCCATAACCAAAGTAGGTTTGTCATAAGCATAATCATAAACCATTTTATAAGCTGGCTCTATTGCTACAAATAATATTTGCGGATATTTTTTTCTTAAATATTTCACAGCTTTAGCACTTGCTGTGTTGCAAGCTATTACAATTGCTTTACATCCTTCTTCTATTAATTGTTGTGTAATTTTATCACATAATTGTTTTATCTCTTTATCTGTTTTATCGCCATAGGGATTGTTTTTAGAATCACTATAATAAATATAATTCTCTTCTGGTAATACTTTAATAATTTCTCGTAAGACCGTTACACCACCTATTCCCGAGTCAAAAACCCCTATTTTTCCATTTTGTTTCATTTGTTTCACCTTTCTTTTGAGACACTGGGGACAGTCCTTTAGTGTCTCATTTTTGGGATAGCATTATGCCCTTTTTGTGAGACACTAAGGGACTGTCCCTCAATCCCTGTTTTATCTTATAAAATTTGTTGTTGCGATTGGCTCATTTTTTGGTAATTCTATTCCTGCTTTTTTTCCAGCTTCAATTGATTTTAATAACCATGCCATATTATTTCCTAGTGTCCTCATCGTTTGCATTCCTTCTTCATCTTTTAGAACATCTTCTGGCTTGCTTCCATGCACCATATTCCAATATTGAGAAGATACAATTGGCATATTGCTAATTCCAAAATATTTATTGATTTCATCTAAAGTTGCTGTTGCTCCACCTCTTCTACAACTTGCTACTGCTGATGCTGGCTTATTGCTAAATAAATTTCTTCTTCCATAAAATACACGATCCATAAAAGAAGATAACATACCTGAACTTGCTGCAAAGTGCACAGGGGTTCCAAATATAAATCCATCTGTTTGAGGTACTTTTTCTAAAAATTCATTGACTTTATCTTGGACAAAACATTCTCCTGTTTTTAAACAATTTCCACATCCTATACATCCTGCTACTGGCTTATTTCCTAACCAAAAGATTTCTGTTTGAATCCCATTTTTGTTTAACGTAGCTTCCACTTCTTTTAGTGCAGTATAAGTACATCCTTTTTCATGTGGACTTCCATTTACTAATATTACTTTCATCTTTTCTCCTTCCCAATGTTTTTTATATTCTAATTATATTACTTTTTGCTTCAATTGTATACCCATAATTTGATTTAAGTCTCGACTTTTTTGAAAGCGAAGGTTGAAATAATCGGAAAAGAACACTTTTGTTTTCACAAAAGTGCTCTTTTTCCCTATTTATCTTCTAACCGGAATATTTTATATGTCTTTTTTCCAGTTTCTTTTTCTTCTGTTTCTTCCACTTTGTACTCTAACCGCCATGGAACAAGTGCTTTTATTGCTAAAGCTAATACCAATATAGCAATCCAAAGTGGTTCTATGTCTAGTAAGTAACAAAATTCTTTGATACTTTCTAACATATTTTTCCTCCTTTTACAAGGTTTGATTTTATTATATCGCATTTTTAGTTTTATGTCAATTAGCCTTTCTTAATCTCAATTTATCTTGGCGTTCCTACATACAATAGGCTAGATAATTTTGAAATCGGCATTGTTTGCAACCACACTGTTCCTGGTCCTTCTAAAGTAGTTAAAAATAATCCTTCTCCTCCAAAAACAATATTTTTTACTCCTTTTACTGTTTCAATGTTTAGTTTTACATCTTTTGTCATAGCTGCTACATAACCATTATCTACTTTTAATTTTTCACCTGCTTGTAATTGTTTTGCAACAACAGAACCATCTATTTCTAAAAATACTTTTCCTGGTCCTGTTATTTTTTGCATGATAAATCCTTCTCCTCCAAAAAATCCTGCACCTAACTTTTTACGGAACTGCATAGCTATATCTACTGTATTTTCTGAACAAAGAAATGCTCGCTTTTGCGCAATAATAGTTTTTCCTTCACTTAAATCAAATTCTAATATTTGACCTGGAAAACAAGATGAAAATCCAATTTCTACATCATCTTTGTCTGCTGTATATACGTTCATAAAAAGGGATTCTCCTGCAAAGGCTCTACCTATGCCTTTCATAATTCCTCCATTTGTCGTTGTTTTCATGGTAATACCTTCATCCATCCAACTCATTCCACCATTTTCTGTTAAAATAGATTCTCCTCTTTTTAATTTACAAACAACTGCTGGTAATGTTTCTCCAATAATTTTTGCTTCCATTTGGGTTCCTCCTTTTATTTCTTATGGTGTTATTATATAGCAACTTTTTCTTTATTTCAACTTGTGCTAATAAAAAGTTAGAGAACGTAAGAAATTTTCCTACGTTCTCTTTAAACTATGCAACCAACATTTACATCAAGCTAACCAATACTTCACTTCATCCGCTAATTCACTCTTTTTAAATGTAATCGGCTCTTTCTCTTTGACCTGGTAAGACCGATTAAAAGTATCTACCCTTTCTGTAGCAAAATAGTGATATTTTTCTACTTTTCCGCCTTTGAATTTAACACAAATCATAATTTCGAGTTCATTCTTTTGAAGCGCATAAAATCTTGCATGCTGGGTTAAAACTATCTCTATGAAATAGTTATATTTCCCTTTGCGACCTTCAATTGGTACTATTTCTACCAATTTGTCAGTATAAAACTTCTTCCCTTCGTTTTTCTTGTTATTCTCCCGTTTTGTCATAATTTCCGTTCTCCTTTCATTTGGCAAAAGTGGTTGCATAGTCATAAAATCTGCCGATTTTATGTATATTATAGCATATTTCACCTCATAAATGCAACTATAATTTACTACGACATTATTACAAACAAATCATAATTTACCTAAAGTATTAAAATAAAAGTTGCCATTTTTATGTAAATATGGTACAATATTAATAGATACCTTATATATGGTATGTAAAAAATCCTCTATCAAGAGGACACGTGACAATAAAAAGTTTTTTAATTAAAGAAAGAGGAGGAAAAATTATGCTCAAAAAATGTACAGTTTGTAACGGTAAAGGTTATGTTGTAGTACAGGGGATCGGTTTAGGCTTTGAATGTGATGTCTGTCATGGAAAAGGTGGTTTTGACGTTCCGGATAACAAAGAATTGTGTCCTACTTGCAAAGGGAAAGGAAAAGTCACGGTTCAAACAGATATTAAGGGACTCGGAATGGAATGTAACTGCGAAACTTGCCTCGGCACCGGTCTTATTGACAAAATGTGAGCATGAAAAAAAGTAAATATTTTCTTTTCCTCTTTCTTTTGAAAGAGGTTTCTTTTTTTCCTAAAAATTAAAATTTTGAATAACAATAATAAATAGCTTTCACAAATAAATAATGTTTTACTAATTTAAAATGAGACAGTTAAGACCTGTCCCCACTGTCTCACTATCTCATTATATATTTTTAATATTTTTTCTTTTAAATACTATAAAAGTTGGTATTAACATGACTACTAAGTACACCATGCAAATAATGCTAGAAAATGTACAACTCATTCCTTCCATACTTGGTAAGTTACCAAATAGATATTCTTCAAAATTCCAATTTAAACTTACAAAGAATTTCATAAATTCTATGTTATTTTGAATGACTAGCAAGTTTATCATGTCTGCTGACATATATCCTAGTAATGGTATAGCAATTGCTACCGCACTATTGCAAAATAGTGTACTACAAGCAAAGGCTAGCGTTGCTAATAAAATTAATTTTGGTAATTGTGTTATAATTTCAATTCCTAAGTATGCAAATATATTAATGGTTTCTAGATTTCCAGTGGTAAAGTTGTATGCTAAGACTGGTACAGATAAGCTGTCATATCCAAAAACAATTCCTCCTACGATTAATTCCATTGCTACTACTGCTAAAATAGAAAATGCTATCATGATGAAAACGGTAACAAACTTTGCTAACAAGATTTTATTCCTATTATATGGTTTTACTAGTAACAATTTGATGGTTCCTTTGTTAAATTCTTCACTTACAATGGTTCCTGCTATCATAACAATCATAACAATTATAAATAATCCATATTCATTAAAAAATGCTTTTAAAATCCCTCTTACATCATTTGTTTTATTGTTATCTACATTATTTTCTAAAATATATCGATTAATTTCTCTTTTTTCTAAACTGGTATTGTACTCCCTTTTTTCTTTATAATCTAATTCTCTTTTTCCTTTTTCGATGCTAATTACCGTTTTGGCTTCACTTTGATATGTATCTAATGCTCTATTTCTAAAATCATTTCCATATTGAATTTCTTTATTTAAACGAATTTCAGCCACTTCTTTATCTATTTTCGCACTTTCAATTGCCATTTCTAAAGATTGTAATTCTTGTTTATCTCCGTGTTTTTGTTTTCTGTTCTTCTAGACTGGCTAATTCTGTTTTTGCCTGTTCCAAATCTTTATTGGCAAAATACTTCCAATCTCCTTCTTCTAATTTTCCTAAGATTTCGGTAATCGTTTGTTCCATCTCTTTTACCTTTTGTGGTTCTTTATTTTCTCCATATAAATAAGTATTTTTCTCATTAATAAACTTAGCAAGTTGAACTGATAATAAACTTCTTTGCCAACTGTTAGCTTCGTATTTTTGTGCCAATTCATACATATCTAAGGTAGATTTTATATCAATATACATTTTGGTATCGCTTGGCTTATTGGGATCCAATTTTTTGATTTCCTCTTTGGCATATTCAATATAATTATCACTATATTCATCATAACTTCCACTATGATAGAAAAATTTATAAATACAATTTGTTAAAATAATAAATGATAAAACAATCAATAATGTAATGTAAATACTTTTCTTTTTAAAAATTTTAATTAATTCATTTTTTATTAATCTACTCAATTACATTCCCTCCCGTCTTTTCAAAAAATGCTTGTTCTAATGACTTCTCTTCTTCTTTTACTTGATAAATTTTAATATTGTTTTTTACTAATTGTTCAATTATTTCTGGTACTTCTTCTTTTGATATGTCTATTTTAAATTTATTGTCCTTCATATCTAAAGCTTTTGGTAGTAATGCTTTTGCTTTTTTTCCATCATCTACCTCAAAAATTTTATATTGTTTTCCCGTTTCCTTTTTAATACCTGAAATATCACTTGTTTCAATAATTTCTCCATTTTTAATAATACAAACTTTATTACATAAATTATCTAACTCGGCTAAATTATGGCTAGATATTAAAATTGCCATTTTTTCTTTATGTGCCAAATCTACTAGAAGTTCTCTCATCTCTTTTATTCCTTCTGGATCTAATCCATTGGTTGGCTCATCTAGAATTAATAAATTTGGTCTATGTAAAATCGCTTGGGCTATTCCTAGTCTTTGTCTCATTCCTAAAGAATATTTAGAAACTTTGTCCTTTATCCTATTTTCCAATTTTACCATCTTTACTACTTCATCAATTCTTTTGGTATCAATTCCTTGATATAAATTAGTAAGAAGTTTTAAGTTCTCATAGCCAGATAAATACATATATAAATCTGGATTTTCTACAATGGCTCCTACTTTTTCAATCGCTTTAGTAAACTGTTTCTCAATGTCATAACCATTGATACAAACCTTTCCTTCTGTAATATTTTGAAGACCTAATATTAATTTTATGGTTGTTGTTTTTCCTGCACCATTTGGTCCAATAAACCCTAAAATGTCACCTTCTTGTATGGCAAAAGAAACATTTTTTAATATCTGTTTTTTACCAAACTTCTTGTTTAAATTTTCACATTTTAATACTGTTCTTTCCATTCCCTTTCCCCTTTCTAAAATTTTGAGACAGTTGGGACAGTTGGGGACAGTGCTTTTGTGTCTCATTTGAGACAGTTAAGACCTGTCCCCCTTGTCTCATTTTAGCATAACAATTTAAAAGTTCCTATTGATTTTTTCTTAATTTTCTTTAAATTTTATCTTAAGCTAACATAAAAGAAGCCTTTTGGATTTCATTTTATTCTAGGCTTCTTTTATATCTTTATATACAATTTTATCAATATAGTTCTCATTTTCTTCTATGGCACATCGAATAGCAGTTCCACTAATTGGATATTTTTCTCTTTTTCTATCTACTTGTACTTCTTGCACTTCTAAATCTCTAGCAACAAATTTACCATATGGCTCGCTATTATAAAAATGAGTTACTTCAATTCCATCTACCATTTTCTTTAAATAATCGGTTTGTATTTTTACGCTTTCTTCATCCATTCCATATTGACTTGGTGGATTTTTGGCATAAATAATATTAGCATTCGGATAAATTTGTTTAATCCAATTGGCTCTTTTTTCAATTGGTATTTGTATCACTTCTGTTTCATAGATAACAACATAGAATTTGTCCATCTCGTTTAAACCTTTTTCTATTAAATATTGATGTCCTTTATGCAATGGAGCAAATTTCCCAATGGTAAATCCTACTTTCATTTTTAATCACAATCCTTTCACAAGGCTCCAATTTAGTTGAAAAGAATTCAATTTTTCAACCTTCTTTCCTTTCTTCTAGTTCTAAATTATAACATATTTTTCTTCATTTTACAAATTAAAAAATTTACGTTATAATAGAATAAATCCATAGAAAAGAAAGGAGCTTTTGGAAGTAATATGAACTTATATCAATCTTTAAATAACATGATACTTTATATTGAGCAACATTTGGATCAATCTATTTCTTATGCCAGACTTGCACAATTTCTAGGTGTTAATGAATATACCATGCAAAGTTTATTTTCTCTACTTTGTAATATTAGTGTTTCTGACTATATTCGAAAAAGAAGATTGTCACAAGCAGGTTCTGCTCTATGCCAAAATGATGCAAAAGTAATTAATGTAGCACTTCAATATCAATATGAAAACCCTACTTCTTTTTCAAGAGCTTTTGAAAAATTTCATGGTATCAAACCAAGTGCTGTTAAAAATAATCCTGAGAAATTAAATCTTTACCCTAAATTACATTTTGATGAAACAGCAATGGTTCCAAACGAAAACATTGAATATCGTATTATAGAACAGGATGAATTAGTGTTATATGGAAAAGGAATGAAGACTACAAAAGAAACCATTCAAAAAGAAGCACCTATATTTTTTCAAAAGATGTATCAAAAATATGCTCCTATTTATGGCGAAATTGATTATGGAATGACTGTATATGAAGACAGATTTGAAAGTAATCAATTTGAATATTGGATTTTATATAAACAAAAAATACCTGGATTTACTAAGTATATCATTCCTAAAAGTAAATGGCTATGTTTCCACATTCCTTCCTTTGAATGTGATAAAGTGCAAGAAGTAACACAAAAATTTTATTTATCCTTTTTGCCAAGTTGCCAATACAACATTCGACCTATTCCAGAATTAGAATATTACCATGATGATGTAACTGACTTTTTAGTGCCAATCGAAGATTAACTATTTTTTAAACAACTGACTTTTTTAGTTTTAAAAAAGTCAGTTGTTTTTTGTCGTCTTCCCCTATAATAATATTAGGAGGTCATCCTTATGAAAGAAAAAATTTTATCCGAAATCATTTTAACAGCAGATTGTATAGAAGACAAATCATGGCTTGCCTTACTAAATGCCATTTCTAAACTAAATGGTCTGTTTCGAGTTTGGAACTTATATGCCAAAATTGAATTAAACGAAGTTCATTTCTTTTGTGAAACTTCTCGTATATTACCACCTATTATCAATTCTTTAGGTGAATTCATGATTAAGAAACTAGACGAAGATCAAAAAGAAGATTTCAGGAATTTTTCTAGTAAAAAAAGAGTTCCTTTTATTTTAACTAACAAAGAAAAAAATGTATTAGATATTTTCGATAAAGTAGAAACTACTTGTAATCAACACTTAAAATTTGTTAAAATGAGCATCTTTAGTTATCGAAAAAGTCATTTTTTTACAAAAACAAGACTATTTTTTGAAAAGAAAAATCGAAAAAAATATCGAGAAAGAAAAGCTCTTTTTGTCATTCCTCACTATCTTTTTGCGATTGACTTCTCTGTTTATAGTCGCTTCTTCTATCGAAAACATGAAAATGAATACTTAGACATTCAAAAAGCCTTACCATTGTTAAGAAGCGAAAAGCAAAATGCTGTTTTAAAAATAGATACTTTTCCTTATTTGGCTGAAGACTATTATCTATCTCAAAACAGCTTCGATTTTGACCATCATTCTATGATAATTGGCTCTAGTGGTACCGGAAAATCAAAATTAGCTAGCTCTATCATTTCTAACATCAACCAAGAAATTTCTTTTTCACAAGATTACAAAGTAGTCGTGATTGACCCTCACAGTGCATTAGAAAAAGAGATTGGTGGTTTAGAGCATACAAAAGTAGTTGATTTTAAAGAGTTAGATACTTGTTGTGACTTATTTATGAATTCACCCAAAAAAGATATGGTGTCTTCTGTGGAATTAGTTTTGTCACTTTTCCAAACTTTAATGGCTGATCAATATAATGCTAGATTGGAAAGAGTTTTAAGACACAGCATTCACCTATTAATGGCTTGTAATTGTCTTAATTTTGCCAACTTAAAAAAATTAATTTTAGATATGCAATATAGAAATAATCTCATTAATGAAAACAAACTTCTTTTGGCAGAAAGCATTACTAACTTCTTTTTAAGCGATTTTAATGAATTAAAGTCACATTCTTATCAAGAAGCCATTGCACCTATTATCGCTTTTATTGATGAAATGGAACTACTACCAGCCTTTCGAGAGGAAGGAAAAAAACCTCAAGTAAAAGATATTTTACAAAATCATTTTCTTACTATCTTTTCACTTGACCAATCCAAGTTAGGGCAAAAAGTAACCAAAACCATTTCTGGCTTGATTATGCAACAAGTATTGGAGCTAATTCAATCTTACAGTTATGAAGAACATATCATTTTAGTAGTAGATGAAGTAGCTTTGATTGAAAATCCAATTTTAAGTAGATTTTTATCAGAAGCACGAAAATATAATCTTTCTTTAATTTTAATACAACAGTATTTTACACAAATTAGTGAAGACTTACAAAATGCTATTTTCGCTAATGTTTCTAATTATTATGTTTTTCGTGTTTCAAAAGCAGATGCTATGGTTCTAGAAAGTAATATGCATATGAATGTAGCAGTTCGTAATTCTTATAGGATTAAATTAAAAATGTTAACAGAATTAAAAAATCGAGAATGTATTGTTCGTGTTAGTAGCAATGGGGTTCCTTTACCCGCTTTTAAAGCAAAAACATTAGATTTTACGCCATCTCCTAGAAAGCGAGTGAACCAAATTTTAAGAACCGATCCTTTATTAAAAGAATTTAAACCAGTAGAAAAAGAAAGTAATAACTTTTCATTTCAAATTGGAGAAACCGTAGATTCTTTAGTTTCTCTTATGGCTTCTCAGTCAACTGGTAGAAAGCAGGTGGAAAACCATGGATAAAAAACAAGCATTAACGATTATTAACCAATCTTTTAAAATGATATTTGGAAGAGCTAATCCTTTTCCGTTGGAAAGTATCTTTTCTAAGTTAGCTTTTGATATTAAACTTCCTAAAAAAGTATTAGACAGTCTAACAGGAGAAGAAACTTGGACGGAAATTCTACATGGTAATCTTTTTATTACACAAAATAACATGGAAACTTATGATAAGCAAAAGGGTTGGCTCCTTCCTAAACAAGAAGTAAAAAATTTAAAAGATATTATTGATATTTGGAAAAAGGTTAATTATATTACTACGGAAAGAACTTATGATTGTATTAATGTGTCCCAATGTGACCCCATGTATAAATGTGAAAATGCATTTCATTGTGCAGATTGTCGTAGTTGCAAAAATATTGTTTTTTGTGATGGATGTGCTAATTGTGAGTTTACAATTGCTTCTCAAAGAACTGCTGATTCTGGATTTTGTTTACGTGTGGATGATTCTGGTGCTTGTACCAATAGCTATAATGTAATTTGCTCTAGTCATATTAGTAATTCTTTTTTCATTCAGGATTGTAATAATTTGCATGAATGTATGTTTTGTAGTCACATTTCGAATAAAAAATACTGCATTTCTAATATGCAGTTTGAGGAAAAAGAATATTTTATGATTAAAAATCAAATTATTGATTGGATTTTTAGTTCATTGGCAAAGTAATCTTTTATTTTTTAAGCAATTACCATACCTCGTTTGATTTTTATGTAAATTCATGATATACTATAAGTATACTAAAAATTTGAAAAGGAGTGTTTTTTATGAAAAAACGGTTACTTACAGCTTTATTAATTGCTACTTTTGCAATCAGCAGTTTCACAGGATGTGCAAAGAAAAACATCGCAAACTCTACAGCAGATATTTTATCAGGTTCTCCTTTTGTTGAAATCCCTGGTGAGGAAAACTTAGTTTACCACTCGAAGTCTTCATCCGTTTATGTTGTATATTTTTATAGAAGCTTCATAGGCAATGTAGAGACTTGCTCCATCTCTGCTCCTTACATTCAGAACGGGCACTTTTGCGAGTATCGTGATGGTGAAATTGTAGAAGTAATTGAGTAACATCACTTCTTTTGGTGCTAATATTTTTTATATTAGTCACATCTAATAGCCCCATTCTCGAAAGAGAACGGGGCTTGTCTTTTCTATTATAATATATGGCGGAGTGAGTGGGATTCGAACCCACGGGCCGCTTTCGCGACTACTACAGTTCCAGTGTAAAATACTGTTTTTCTAAACTTTTCTATTTTATCCTGAAACATCGTATTTTTAGCATTTTCTCCGCCTTTCATTTTTCTACAACAAACTATACTTAACTATACTTTTCTAAATTAATGGACAAGTTTTGGACAAGTTGTCTTGTTTTAAAAAATCAATTATTATTTTTTTACTTTCTTCAGTACTATAACCTTCTTCTTTGCATTTTTCAAAAAAAATCTCAACAACCTTTTCTTTTACTTTATATTTATTGCCAATATCCATCTTAAGCTTATTTAGTTCTTCATTTTTCATACTATACAATCCATCCCTTCTTTTACGATTTTTACTCGTCTTTAAAGGGTTGTGCTTTTTCTTTATTGTACTATTACTTCTCTTCTTTGTAAATACTTTTTTTCTTTGTTTTTTAATTTCTTTTACTATTACATCTTTTGTCATGTATAAACTCCCTCTTTCTAAAAATTTGACTTTTTTACTCAAAGAGGCTATACTAAGTTTATACACCTCTTTTGAGTGTGTTTCTGTAAGAGATAGTAAAGTTTGCCGACGGAACTATCTCTTTTTTTCATACTAATAGTATCACTAGTAATACTATTAGTCAATATTTTTATTATTTTTTCTAATTAATAGTGTTATTTTACAACATATTTTTAGTATAACCTCTTTTTCTTTTTTTGAAGCTTCTACTAATAAATAAATCCATTCTTGTCCACTATGGTGGAAATTTTATAAAACGACATTTTTCTTCTATAAAATATAAAAATAGCACTTTTTAGTGCTATGGTATAACTTTGTATAATTCTTTAATATCTACATTCAAAGCTGCTGAAATCCTTACAAGAACTGAAATTGATGGTTCTTTTTCGTTCTTCTCGATATAATTTAAGTGTGATGTTGAAATCCCTGTTATTTTTGCAAGTTGTTGCAAACTTACTCCTTTTTCTTTTCTAATCTTTTTTAATAAAATCTCTACTCTCATGCACTTTCCACCTTTTTTCTTTAGTATGTTCAATTTTTCTTATAACATACATTTTGTCCACTATGGTGGAAAAACACTATTTTATTATACAAAAAGAAAGTCTATTCGACTTCCTCATCTACTTCTTCTACTAATGCTACTATATCTTGAAATTTCATATTTGACATGTATTTTAAAGTTTCTAGACTTAATATCAAGTTGCTACACATTAGTTTCTTATATTCTGCTTCTGTTTTTATGTTATTTTCTTTAATTAGTTTTAAAGATTTTATATACATTAGTTGCATGTCTACCATGTGCATCACTCTCCTTTTTATTATTATAGCATAATTCTTGTGCTTTGTTTGTTGTAATTTGTCGAAAAGAAAAAAGAACTATTTCTAGTTCTCTTTCATATAATTTGCATATGTATCAACAAATCTATTTAATTCGTCTTGTGTTACTGAACCAATTTTAAATTGTATTTCGTCTTCTGAAATTTCAATTAAGTCATCGCATTTTACAATACTATCTTTTAATAAATTGTTTGTATTGTTTTTATTTAATCTTTCGTTGTATGGATATCCTTCTTTATTTAACTTTGAAGATAATAAAAATCCAAAATAATCAATATCTACTGCTTGTCCATCATCTATAATTACAAAGCTATGTCTTCTTCCTTTTTCTTCTGTTTTGTACATATAATTTGATACAAATACTATATCTCCAACACCAAACTTTTTCATTTTATCTTGTCGCTCCTTCGTTTCTAGAAGTATAATATATGATTTCATCTTCTGTTAAAGCTGTTTCTTTTCCTTCGTTTGTTTCAGAGAAATCTGAATATTTTTTTACTAATCCCTTCTTTTTAGCTTTTGCAATTAAATCTGTTACTTTAGATTTATAAAGATTATTAACCATGTTTATACCTCCCTTCAATATTATTTCAAATTATATATATTTAATACTATATTATTTCAAAAAACTGAATTTTGATAATATTATTATATCATAAATTTAACATAATATCAAATATATGCTTATCTTTTGTATATTCTTTATATCATTAAATATTTAAAATTGCAATATATTTTTTTGTATTTTATTATATTTTATTATTTTTTCCTTTATTTTTCTGTTTTATTCATTATTATTTTTTCTTGATATTTAGCCAAAAAATCGACTTACGAGAATCGATTTCAAGCCGTTTTTATTTTGTGTTAGACATGTTGTATTGCCTGATTTTAGCTGTTTTCAAGGTTTTTGAAAAATTTTAAAATTTTTTTGAAAAAGTACTTGACATTGACGTACCGTTGTTATATAATACATTTAGTCTAGAAGAAAGGAGGAAAAATATTATGAAGAAAATAATAAAAGCGTTGCTAAACACTAAGATAGCCGACAAACTAATCGATAAGTGCTTAAGCAAACGCTCAGTAATCGAAATAGCTAATACTATTTCAAAATAGCACTCGAGAGGGTCTTCCCTCTCTTGTAATATTATTATATACAATAATATATAAAAAATCAAGGGAGGATTAAAAATGGACAAAAGAATTTTAAACATAAACTTTTACAAAAGTGGCAGTGGTAGCATTTCCTCAAAGGTTACTTTGCCAATTACAATACTTAGAAAAATGGGATTTACAGAAGATGACAGAACAGCTGAAATGACATACGATGAAGAAAAAAATCAAATAATTTTAAAAAAATTATAAAAAAGTATTGACATTGACGTACCGTTATGTTATAATTAATTTAACAAAAGCAAAGAGACTAGAAAATCAGTCGTCAAACAAGAATTTTCTAATCTCTGCAACATCTTGAAAGATGTATGGGAAAAGTATACCATAAATTTATCCATCTTTCAAGAGTTTTAAGAAAATTTGAAAGGTGGTTTTTATTATGAAAAAATTATTAATCGATGGAAGAGATATTGAAAATTGGAACTGGGATTTAGAAACAGATAGTTATGGGACAATTAAATGCATAGGAGAAGGAATTGTATTACATAGAGGAAGAGAAAAAAGCAAGCATATATACAAATATGAAGGAAGAAAATATATAGTAGACGAAACAAACAGTTTTAATACAGAAATATTAGACGTTACATTAATAGAGATAAGCGAAAAACAAATAATAGAATAAGAAAGGTAAAGGGTGATTAATATGAAAACTAATAAAATTTATGAAGTATGCAAAAAATTAAAGGAAGAAGAAAGAATTAAGACTTGGTATTGGGCTAATTGGAGATATTGGAACAACGTTCCGCAAATTAAACTAAATAACGGTGCTTTAGTAACTTTAGCTGAAGAATATTGCTATATGGGAAGTAAATCTATAAGAACTTTAGAAAGTAAATCTAAAAAAGAAATTAATAATATAATTAACAAAATTCTAGAAAACGAAAAATATCTTTGTTGTGATAATTGTTACGATTATGAACATGCTATAGATGCTAAAAAAATGATAGAAATACAAAAAATCTGTGCAGAAGACTAATACTGGAGGGATGTTAAAATGAAATTATATGATTTATTTGAAGCATATTTAGAAAATAAGGTGTTAGCAGAAAGCACTAAAAGAAGCTTGGAAGGAGATATAAAAAATGTGTACAAACCATTTTTTAGGAACATTGAAATAGAACAAATAACGATGGATGACATTTGTAAATTTATAAATTTTAAAAAGGCTACTTGTGTGAAAAATGTTACAATTTATGGATATTATAGACGTTTAAGTGCTTTCTTTAATTACGCAATAGAGAGAAATTTGCTTGTAAAAAATCCATGTAAAAATGTAAACATAGAACATACTTCTAATGTAAAAAAAGATTTGGATTATTCTAAACACTACATTAAAGAACTACTAAAATTATTTAAAAATACAAAATTTTATTATATGGTGCTATTTGACTTACACACACGGATTACGAAAATGTGAATTACTTATATTAAAAAAAGAAGATTTTATTTTTAAAAGATTATTTGGCTTTTATTTTCCAACAAAACTAGTCGTAAAATCTCCGAAAACACACAGAATTAGAAGTATAAATCTAGATTTTAAAATTTCTTTCTTATTTATGCTTTATCTTAAAAATTTAGAAAAGGATGAACTTTTATTTAAATTTAATGATTTTTATATAAGTAACAATTTTGGAAAAATCTTTAAATCTAGTAAGAATAAAAGAAAGATTAAACAAATACGATTTGCAGACATTAGACATATACACGCTTCTTACTTATTATCGAACTGTAAAAACAAAGCAAATTGCATAAAAATGGTGCAAGAAAGACTACGGACATTCTAACATAAGACAAACTTTTAATACTTATACGCATGTTCTAAAAGAAGACCAAAAACATGGTATTAGATGTCTAAATAAAATATAAATATAAAAAGCTAGACTAGAATAATCTAATCTAGCTTTATTTTTTTATCTAACTCCACCTAGCCATTTACAAAATCCAATTTTGTAATTATTGCTTCTATCTACTTTATATCTTACCATTGCTCTATTATTAAATATTCCAAAGCAATCACAACTTTCTCGTGGATTTAGACTTCCAATTCTAACGGTACAATTTGTATCTCCATATACAGTTTCACTTGTACTTCCATTTTGATATGTCTTCATTTCTATATCCCTCCCATCATTTTTTACATTGTTATATATTACTGTTTGTCCGTTTAAATATGTATTTACCATATTTAGAAATCTTTGCCATCCCATATCTAAAGTCCTATGTGGGCAATACTTTCCAGACCAATCTTGATGTTTTTTTACTCTATCGATTCCCCATCCATATTGCTTCAAAAGATGTGCTACATATTCAGCTGTCAGTCTTTCAGCTTGTTCAAATTTTTCTCCTCCAGATTTGCTGTAACAGATTTCTATTCCTATGCTTTTCATATTTCCATTACCTCTTCCGTCTCCAGCATGCCAAGCATTTCGATTAAACGGTATAGCAGTTACTACTCTTTCGTTATCTACAGCAACGTGGAAAGATGTCTTATTGTTATTTCCAATCATATAGCTTATTTCTGCCATAGCACTAGCATCATTAGCTGTATTATGTATTGTTATGTATTCTGCTTGCATTTCAAATGGACATTTTATACTATACTTATTTCCTGGCATTACTACATTAGTTATTTGCATTTTCATCACCCGCCTCATATTCAATTTCCAAAGTATTTTCTGCAATATTTTTTTGATACAATTCTTCTGTAAATTCTACATTTTCAATCATGATATTATCTTCTTCCATACTTACTCCTCCTTGTTGTTTAGCTTTTCCTTCAATTTCTGTGGCATTTTAACGCCTAATTTATCGCAATTTTCTGCTAGACTAGATATTTCCATTAAACATATATAACCTACTGCAAAATATAAAATTAGTTCAGTTCCAAGTGCAAATTTTGTTAAAATTCCAACTAGAACATAAACTAATTCTCCAAATTTTTTAGATAATCCTGCTCTCATAACAGAGCTTTTGAAATCTCCATTCCTCCAAGCAATTACTAATCCTGTTAAAACATCTACTATAATTAACAACATTGGTGCTAGTATAGCCCACCAAATACTTGTAAAATGTATATTTTGTATTAATTCTTCCATTTTATTCCTCCGTTTCTGCTACTGCTGCAGCATTTAATTTACTATTTATAAATAATTCTAAATCTTTGCAATACTCTACATCGAAAACTGGGCTTATTGGGTCTATACTGTATATATGTGTTTTTTCTTTGTAGCTTCTTGCTTGCATTAGTTTGTTGTAAGCTTCTTTTTGTTCTGTACTATATTCTTCTAGCTCCTCTACTGCTAATAAATAATTAACCGTAACTGGTGTTCCATTTGCTTTTTGTTGTGCTAGCCAGTTATTTGCTTGGCTTGCAGTCGTAATTGTTTGGTCTTCTAAAACTAAAACTAATACACCACCACCGCCAGTTATGTAACAATTTCCTGTTTCAACTCCCACTTTGTTACTGTTTTTGAAATGGCTACAATAAGCTTTTGATGCATTTATAGCTGTTTTAGAAAAAACTACTGTGCAATAATATATATCATTTGTATGCTTTACTACGGTATTAATTTTTAGTCCATTTGTTACTCCATCTAGCTCTATTTCTTTTCGCACGTGATGTATTTCATCTTCTGCCAAATAGTCTCCTGTATGCAATCTTTGCTTAAGTGGAAATGTAATGTTTTGTTCTTTGTGTTCTTCGTAGTTTGTTGCTATATTATTTTCCTCTACTTTGATTTTAGCAGATAGCATATCTATATTTTCGTTTGAATTGCTTCTAAAACCTAATCTTACATAATATATAGAAGAATTATCTGGAATTTTATATTTGTCTGTAACACCTCCAACCAGTACACTGCCTATATTTTCCATTTCTCCGTTTGTTTTTAAGAAACCTAGACATGTTTTATTTTTATCATAAAAGAAAATTTGTGATTTGTAATTTTGTACAATTTTTTGATTAGCATGTACTCTTATATAGTCTGTTGTTATACTTTTTTCTTCGTTTATTAGAAGTCCTGTTTTCCAAGTAATTGCTTTGTTTTCTGTACATGTTTCTCTATTGTATAGATTTTTATTACAAATAGTAAAATCAATGCTATCCTTGCAACTTTTTATTGTGCTTATAAATTCTGCGCTAGGCATGTCATCGCTCGTCTCCTGCCATGTATTCCCCGAAATTTGCAGCTTCTTAAACGTCATATCTGCGCTATCCTCTAGCGTTACACTTTCTCCATTCTCTACTCCACTCGGCAATGTATTTTTAAAATCTAAGTTCTCTTGCTGTAGTCTTTTATTTTCTGCTTTTAGAGTTTCTATTTCTGTACTATTTGTTTCTATTTTTGTGTTTTGTTCTCCATGTGCTTCATCAACCTTATCCCAGTTTCCATTCAAGTACTCTTCTACATCAAATTCATTTGTATTTGTTTCTACATTGTCATGTTTTTTTAGTTTAAGATTTGTTGTTTCACTCATTTTATCACCTCCTAGCTAATTTTGTATCCTACTACTCGTGTTATGAAATTGCTGTCATCTGTAGTAAATGCGCTTGATGAACTATCAAAATATCCTAAATTTGCACGTATAACATTTATTCTTTTTTCACTTATTGTTACTGTTTTTGCGTAAGTATATATAGCTATATTTGTTGTATATGTTGCACTTAAAGAAACTGTTTTTCCGTTTACATTGTATAGTCTACCACTGCTATAAACAAAATCTGGTCTTCTGCTTTGTATTTCTATATAATCGTAGTTTGCCACACTGTCAGTTAATTCAATGTTTCCTGTTGTTCCTGTTTCATTTTCATACAGCACAGTTCCTACAATTTTTTCTTTTAATTCTTTTCCTTTTTTTGCTGAAAGCGCATCGACTTCACTAACACTTTCTAAGCTGTCTACAACAGTTGCTACTAATCCAGAACTTTGTTTTGCTTTTATTATAAAGTTGCAAACTGTGTATGGCTGTAAGTTGTTATGTGCTTGTCCCCCACCTGTATTTTTGCATTCTATTGTACTGCCAGCAACTGTATTGTTTCCTTGTGCACCTCCGCTTCCAGCCATATTTCTATTTACTAGTGTGTTATTGGTCAATGTGTGGTTGTGAGCTGGCATCTCTTCTACAATTAACTTGTGTGTCTTTTCGCCTCCTGTTTTTCCTAATGTATCAAAATCTGTATCAGTAGTTTCTTTTCCTGTTACTACTTTCCCTCTTAAATCTGGAATATTAAATGTAGTAAACCCATCTCCATCTCCATATCGAGTTCCTAGTGTATTAAATAAATATGCATATGTTTCTCTGCTGATTTCTGCGCCATTGCACAATAGCCAATTTTCTGGAATTGCATCACTTCCGAAAGGAATAATACTTCCAATCGGTAAAGTATCTCCAGAAACAGCTCCGTCAATATCTTGCTTTATCATATCTTGCATATTATTTAAGTTGGTATCGTTTATAGCTGGCTTGTTTGTATTGTTAAATTTGATATATGGCATTTTACTTTCTCCTATCCTTTATATATTTTTTCTAATTCTTCAACTTCAATCTCCTTTTTTCTTCTTGTCTCCTCGTAAATATCTTTCAGAATTATTTCAAGCAAGAAAAAAGACAAGTGATATTGATTGCACAATTTATTTATAAAATCTATCAATTCTTTTTTTGATTTTTCTACTACTATCGCTAAAGGTATTTTTTCTTCCTTTTCCATGTTGTTACTCTCCCACTATTTTTTCTTTATTTATTAAATCTGGTCTACAAGTTTCATAACTTATATTAGTTTTATTACCTATCTCCTCTTTTTTCTCTTTATCTTCCATCCTCTATCCTCCTATTACAAAACTTCCCATCCCACTATTAATCCGCTTTTTACATGAACAACTACAGCATCAATACCATTCGAGTCTTTTACATACAAATCTCCATTTATACCTGGCAAATTCCACGTTTTAATGAAACCATTTTCAACCGTTATTCCTTCGCCTGCGTTTGGAAATAATTTTCCACTTGCCGTATTCTTTACCCACGGTGTGTTTTCCATGTTGTTAGTATCTATCTGAAAAACAGTGTTTATTTTTCGTTTTCCATCTTGTCTGTATTCCTCACCTAATGTTATAAACTTCCCACTACAGGCTGTCATTGCTATTCCACCTTGATCAATTGCAGTTTTTGCAACAGAGTATACATTCCCAACAAGTTCACCATTTCCTCTCCAATCAAAAAAATGAATTTCTTGTTCTTGTATTTCTAACCCTAATATTTCCTTGTTTCTGTCATATTGTCTGTAAACGCCTGTTAATTCTGCATTTCTACAAGTTAAAGTTCCGTCCTTTTTCATTTTAAAATTGTCACTATCTACAATAAATCTATTTCCTTTGATAAGTATCTCTTCTGCTGATTGACTGATTACAGAACACACTTCATTTTCGTTTACTTTTTTTCTTACTTCTAAATTTATTTCTTCTGCTGTTTGAGTTATGGATGAGTTCATTTCTACTTTAGTCGCAAATATATCTGTAAAATTGCTTTTTATTGCATATTTAATAGATATTTCTGCATTATAATTTAAAATCTCAAACTCATTTCTTTCTTCTGATAACATAAAGTCTAAAGTTCCCAAGAAACTTATTTCTTCTTGTATTTTTGTTTCTCCATTTTCATCAACTCTTCTTATTAGATTTACTCTTCCATTAATTATGCTTACTTCATCTTTTACTTCTTTGTTTGCTCTTAATACGTCTTCAATTCCCAAATCTACAACTTTTTCTTCTAAATCATTCTTGAATTTTATTCTGCTATCTCCATACGGATATAAATTTTCAGAAGGATATAAATTTTCTGCTGGATACAAATAACTAAATACATCATTATTTCCATAAATATGAATTTCTAATATTTGACTATTAGGATATGCATCTTCTATTACAATTTTCTTTATTCCTGTTTTTGTTCTTGTTAAATCTTGTATACTCGATACTTGCTGAGTTATTCCATTTAAATCTTGCTCTACTTTACTTATTTTTTCATCGTATTCTCCTGTTTGTTCAACTAGTTGTGTTATTTTTCCATCAATTTGGTTAATTTCTGATTGCACTCTTCTATTTACTAACTTTTGACTTTCTTTTTTTACTGTGGTTTCTTCTTTTTGTTTTATTTGAATTTTGCTAGAAATCTCTGCTATAAATCTTCCTTCTAAAGTCATCTCTCCTTGATAGATTACTGTTTTTCCATCAATAACAATTTTATCTCCAATGTCTATGGATGGATCTATAATAGTTCTTCCTTCAAAGCTGTTTGCTACCAAGCCATTTATGTTGTTATAGATATTTTGTACTTGTTCTTCATCTACAATATACATATTATCCTGGTTTATCCAAAGATTGTTTCTTGTTTCATCTCCAAATTTAAAACTTCTTATTCCATCTTCATAAGATACTTTTGTTATTTTAAATTCTTCTCCCCACTTGTAATCTGCAAATAGTTCTAATGTTATTTCGGTCTCATCCTGATAGATTTCTCTAAAATATAATTTTCCATCTCTACCAATACACGCAAAACATCCTGCACTTTCTGCAATATAGCTTATATATTCTCTTGCTGTTACCATATTGTCATACACGGCGACTTGTTTATCCGAATTAAGAAAAGAGGTAGAACCGTAATTCTACTTCTGCTTTATTACATATATCTTGCGCTACCTCTGCTAGTGTTGCATAGCCATTTTGAGCTATCAGTTCACTACCATCATAATTAAATTCAAATTTAATCATATTGTCTAGTGCTTTTATAGTTATTGTATTGTCATCATTGTCAGTGTAGTCATCTACATTGTATATTCCAATTGGTATCATTTCAAAACTACTGTCATTAGCTGATAAACTTTTTACC
The DNA here is from genome assembly GCA_947426525.1 of uncultured Clostridium sp. GTDB lineage: Bacteria > Bacillota > Clostridia > TANB77 > CAG-508 > CAG-269. The sequence continues at coordinate 32,521 of CANEEJ010000004.1, forward strand.
TGTATTCCATTCAACGTTCCTACTAGCATCTTATTTACTTCTGCAACAGTTAAGGCATTGTTTATTAATATTCCATATTCTACTCTAACTATCTTTGGATTACTCGGAATTTTGTCTTTATATAACTGCATTTCTATATATTGTGATGGCGTACTTCCCAAAGCAAATTCTTCATCAAATACATTTCCACCTTTTTTGAAATCAAAGATATAGTCTGGATTTACTAAAACATCGTCGATATATATATTCATTACACATTGCACATTTTTATAAATATTATCTTTCCACTTTTGACTTGTTGGATACATTGTTATCCTCCTTTTTGGATTTCTACTAAAGATTTTTGCATTAAACTAAAAGACACTTTCCATTTTGATTTGGAAGTGTCTTCATCATTGCCTGTTAAATGCATTTCACAACTTCTCTTAGAACAACGAAAAGGAGCAGTAATCATACCGCCCCTTACGCTTGGACATTTTATAGTTACTGTCATAGGATTTTCATATGTTGCTTGCAACAATTCTTCTGCTTCTTCTTCTGTACAATAATCCCAACTCATTTCGAGTTTTAACATCCCTTGTGCTACTACATTATCTATCAATGCTCCTGTTACTTTAGAAGTATAGCTATTATTATCTAAGTCTTCTATATTATCCTTATATGTAGATGGTGTTTTCATTAATTTACCATTTAATTTCCACAACATAATTTTATCCTCCTACCAATGCTTCTAATCCATTTCCACTTCTTCTTTTCATATCTCGTAAATCCTCTAGTAGTATTTGTCCTAACTTCTTATTACTTACATTTACAGTCAAATAAATTGGTTTATTATTTCCATCTCCTAATTCACTATCAGTTAACGCTTTTTTCATAGTGTCATACATAATGCTTTGAGGTGCTACAATCTCTGGGTTTGAATTTGCTCCTGAATATTCTCCTGCCATTACAAGTGTTTCATCATACAAAACCCCACCTTTAGCTAATCGTGGGATTTGTGGGACACTAACTGTACTTATCCAACTAAATGGTCTTAATCCCATAATATCTACGCTCTTGATAGCTCTTAAAGCTGAATTTAATCCGTTAAATGGTACTGATATCACTTTGTTAATTCCACTTATAATTGCATTTACAATTGCTTTTAATCCACTTAAAATTCCTTCTTTGATACCATCAAATATCCTTCCACCTGTACTGAATACATTCTTAACAGCTTGCCATGCTTGACTAAATTTATCATGAAACCAACCTGATATATTCCCAAAAATAGAAGTAATTCCATTCCAAGCTCCTTGTGCACCTTCTTTAACTTTACTCTTTATCGTATTCCATACATTTTGTGTAGTGCTTACTACTTTATTCCATATATTAACCACAGTGTCTTTTATGGAATTAAACACTGTACTCGCTGTTTGTTTTATATTCTCCCAAATTCCAAATATTGTACTTACTAGACTTTGTATTCCGTTAAATAGCCCTTGAATTATGTTTTGACCAAATTCTGCAAATACTGTTGATGGAGAATGTATTCCTAGCGCATTGCAAAATGCCTCTATAATTGGATAAACCATATTGTTGTATATCCACTCGCCTATTCCTATTAATCCATCTACTATTCCTTTTAGTATTCCTAATACAACATTACCACCACATTCTTCTGTTTTTTCTAAAAAAAAGTCTGCTAAAGGATATACAATTCCTTCTAACAAAATGGATGCTATTAATGTTGATGCTCCACCTATGGATGCTCCTAATGCTGAGCATAACCCAGAAATTACTCCGCTCCAATCTATATTAGTTAAGAATGTTACAATATCTTGTCCTATTCCTGCCCAATCAATTGTTGTCAATGTTGTTGTTATAGTATCTAGCACGCCTTTTATTCCATCACCTAATATTTTTCCTGCTGTTACCCAGTCCACATTCTTAAAGAATCCATTTATACTGTTCCCTATTGCTCTTCCAAACTGTTTCCAATCAAATGTAGTTACAAAACTATACCCAAAATAAATAATTGTATTTAATCCTTGTGCAAATGTATTTCCGACTTGGATCCAATTAGTTGTTGCTATAAATCCATTTAAAAACAAAGCTATATTAGTTCCTATTTTTCTTGCACTTTCTTGAATTTTATCCCAAGGAATGCTATCCATAGCTTCATTCAGTTTTTGCCCAATTGCACTTCCGACTTCATACCAATTTCCATTTTTTATAGCATCTATAATGCTGTTAGGTGTATTATCTATACCAGACAAGTCAAAGTTAGGAGATGCTCCTCCTCCGCTTCCACCTCCACCTTCAGAATTATTATCTTGTATGTTGTTAATTTCGTCATGAACTCCTGCTAATTGTTTTGTTTCTTCTTTTGCTTTTTTGGCACTTCCTGCCATAGCACCATAAGATTTCGCACTAGCGTTAGCAAATATATTTACTTTAAATAAAGCATATACTACGCTTTGAATAGCTTTCATTAATTGATATACTAAATTAGTAACCCACTGTATTACTGGTGCTAACGCTGACCCCATAGCATATTTCATATAGTCTATATTTGCACTTAATTGTTGTGCTCCAGCATTCTGGCTTGATAACCATGATTGTGCAGAATTGCTTAAAACAGAATAAATTCCTCTTAATGAAAACAAAGCTCCTGCATATCTTAAAACATGTCTTAATCCTTGCTTAACTCCACTTCCCATATTCTTTATGTTATTTGTAATATTTTGTGTTAAACTTGGCATTTGTTTAAAAGTATTTTTAAAGTTACTTACACTTCCTTTTGCCTGTTCTAATTTTCCTTTAAAAGAACTAAAAAAACTACTCAATTTACTTTGAGTAGTTGCTGTTTGATTTGTTTCTTGTTTTAATTGTGCCATTTTATTTTTTGCTTCATTTAACTGGTTGTTATACAGGCTAATTTCTTGTGTCATTTTTTGTTCTTGTGCTAATAATGAATTATATTCTTTGTTTTTTGCTAAACTATTGTCTATTGTTTGTTGGATTGCTGGATTATCTGAATTTACACCTTCTGGTGTAACAGCTTTTGTTGTTTTTGATGTAATTTCATCTAGTCTTGGCGTTATAACATTCAATTTCATTTGTCTGGCATTTATTTTTTCTTGCAAACTATCTATTTGCTTTTGAATTTGACTTATTTGTTTTTCTGCATCTTTGTTAGTAACTTTTATCGCAATTTCATTGTTTTGTGTACTTTTCTTTAAATCTTCCATTTTCTTTTTTACAAACTGTGATGCACTTTGAAACTTATTCTTTATAGTGTCTGTATCCAGTTTTTGAAAGCTATCTTGTGCTTGCTGAACCGCTTTTCTTATTGTTGGTACTATCTTCATAGTTTCTCTTAGTACACTTTCTATTCTCATTGTTACAATTATTTCTAATTCTTCAATAGTAATAAGCCATTCCTCCTTTCTTGCAAAATAAAAACACCTACATTTCTGTAAGTGTCTCTTTATTTTATATTAATACATTGAAGCTTCAACGATTTTAAAAGTAGCATTTTGCATTTCTTCTAATTTGTCTGAGCTTATGTAAGTAAATGTTTCAAAATCTTGTTCTTGTCCAGCTCCTAAATTGTTAGCATACACATAATCTTGATTAATTCTTGCCCCTGTTGAATCAACTGCTTCAATTTGAATACTAAAAGATTTTGTTTCTGTAGTTTTGTTTTTTACATGTACTAATAATTTTGTGTCTGTCATTCCATATTGCCCTTTTTTCGCTTCTAAGCTTCCTAGTGAAACTTCGACATCATTTGCTAATACTTCTTCTGTATTGCTTCCAGTAGCCTTATCTAATTCTTTGCTTACAGCATTTAATGAATCAGATAGTGCTTTTTGAGAATTAATTGTTATTATCATTGCTAAAACACAAATAATAATCCCTGCGATTGCTTGTCCTTTGCTTGCCTTTTTAACTAATGCTACTACTCCAAGAACAATTCCTATCAATCCTAGTACAAAAGATAAGTTATTTATTATAGGAATGAACGATGTACAAACTCCTATAATCCCTAATACTAATCCCGCAGTAGCAAATCCGCTCTTTTTTGTTTCTTCATAATTCGCCATAATATTCCTCCTTTTATTTATATGAAATATTATATCACCTATTTTTGATATTTTATGTCGAAATTTGTCGAAAACAAAAATGTTTATTTACTAATTTTCATAATTTCTCTCATTTTTCTTGTTATTTCTTCTGGGGATATTATTTTTTGTCCTTCTTCCTTAAATAAATCCTTATAGCTATCACGTATTGGTATTATTTTTGGTTTTTTGCTCATACTATCAGCCATAATTATTTTATTAGTCATCGCTTCTTGTAAATTTATTTCACGTTTTAAATCGTCTACTATTTTAACCAAATGCGTTTGAATATAAATGTTTATTTCTCTGTATGTACTATTCCAAAATTCTCTTGGTTTCATATCAAAATAATAGCAAAGAGGCTCTGTTGCATATAACAACTCAATTAAATTGTTAGCCTCTTTTATTCTTTGCACAATATCATCTATGCCTTGTATCCTTGAAATTGTTCCTCTGCAATCTTGCTTATTGCTTTCTCTGTTGATTTCTGCATTAATTCGTTCATATTGATTGTTGATAAAGGATTTGATGTCATTTCTTCCAATTCCTTTTTGGTTTTCTTGGTTTTGAAAAAACCCTCATTATTTAATTCCTCAGCAATCTTCTTATATAAATCTATAAGAGTTCCTTTGTTCTCTTTTCTATAATCATCTAAAAAATCATATACTTCTTCTGAACTTGTAAATACATTCTTTCCATCTTCATTTTCTGCTAATATATATAACATTTTTGTTAAAGCATCTAAATCACAAATAGCATATGCTTTTGTAAATACTTCTTCAAAATTTTTGCTTTTTAAAACATTGGAAATGTCGACTATTTTCCTTGTTTTAAATACTAACTTAATTGTTTTGTTTTTTGTTTCTAAAATCATTTTATTTTCTCTCCTTTGCAAAAGAGAGAAGGCTCTATGCCTTCTCTGTGTTTTCTGGTTCTTCACCAGTTTCTTCTGTGCTAGTTACTTCCTTCGCCCTACTCCTAGCACTCATTCTAGCAGGACTAGGCTGTGGGAAACCCCTTGCTTTCTTCAATAGATGTGTTTCTATATAGTGTTATTTTTGCTTTTATCATATCATCCAAAGCTAATTCAGATAATCCAACATGAACAGTAGCTTGGAAATTCCATGTTAGTGGCTTCCCTGCTTGCTCTGCTGTTTCTTCTGGTAATTGAATAAACCAATATTCATTTGCATTAGCGCTTTCTAATGCTTTTAATTCATCATATTGTGCCTCTGTAAATATTAATTCTATTTCTAGATTTTCTGCTTTCTTTCTTCCTACTGCTTGTCTTTCATCGTCAATGTCTAAAGCACTCCACGTAATTGGTTCTGGAGCTGTTAAAAACTTTGGTATGCTTTGTACAAAAGCAATTTGTTTACGTTCTCCTGCTTTTTCACTTGCGTGAAATAATTTTGTCATCATTGTTGTTCTTGGTTCTGACATCCTAAATTCCTCCTTTTTATCGTATAAAATTAAAAGAGTTCGTTAACGCATTGTAACGAACTTCATATGTGGTTATTAACCTATATTTTTTTGTTATTTCATCAAATAAAATAGGACTAGTATTAGTCCTAATAAAATTTTTCTTTCTTAATTCTAAGTCTGTTTTATTTGCCATTTCCATACAGTCTCTTTGTTTAAATGACCAGTGTTCTATTTGAATTTGAAAAGTCTTTTGAAGTGGAATTGCATTTTCTGTTTTATTTACACTTTCAAGTGGTGTGTTTATAACTCTACATGGAAATTTACTTTGCGTTGTTGGAGTTTGTAATACCGCTTCTGTCTTCTTCTTTTCAATGTCTTCTATTTGTGATAATATGTCATACGCTAAATCAGACATATCTTTGGTAGTAAAATCGTTCATTTGCATACCTCCTTCAACATTTGATATATACGTTTTTTAACTATATCTGCATTATCATTTCTTGTTTGAAATTCTGCATCCGTCATAAAGTGATTAGCTTTAGCTCCATGTGCTATATAAAATTGTTGGTCATTTATTATTTTTATTGGATAATTTAATGCTCTTTCTACTTTACTCACTGGTATATACCATTCTGTGTATCCAGTTTCTAAAAAGTGTTTTGTGGTACCTATGTGTTCCATTTCAGCAAATTGTCCTGTTCCCCAATGTTCAAACATTGCATGCGGCATAGCCTCTTTACTTGTATATACTCTGCCTTTTACTTTCATAGTAGAAGCTTCGATCATTTCAATTAATATCCCATCTTGATTGTGTCCATACTCCAATCTGATAGCATATCCTTGTATGTTTCTTAATACATCTTCTATGCCTTCTTCTACTTTTTCTGGCAATTCTTTAACTATCTTACTTAGTTTCTTTTCAAGATTGTTTAGTCCTTTTATTTCGCATTTAAAACTAATCCCCATTATACTGCTCCAATCTATATACATACGTACTTCCAATTTGATTAATATCAATAACTCGATATTCTGGAACAAATTCTTCCATTTCAGATATATCTGTTAATGATATTCCATCTCCTTTTTGTATATCGTATATTTGTTGTGTTCTAGCTTTATAAATGCTGTAATCTACTTCTCCTGAACTCTTCCTATCTAATTCATTTACATCTTGTTGCAAATTAAAATGAGCAGTTGAGATAAACTTCCATGTTTTTTCTGGTTCTCCATGATTGTTTATCTCTTCTGCTCTACTTATATATACCTTTGTTAAATCTCGTAATAACATTATTTAATCCTCCTTAGTCCAGACTTAATAATGTCATTTCTTAATTTATCTATGATATCCTCATATGAACTTGATATGCTTCCTTCTCCACGACTTTGTAGTCCTTCTGCTCCTCTAGTTAAATAAATAGCTTTTACAGTTTTTTTTACATATGGAAATAACTTTTTTTCATTCTTATTGTTAGAAATATCAAAGGCAATAGAACTTACTTCCTCTAATATTTCTTTTAGAACTTTTTCATCATTTTGATAATTAGCTCCTAAATCCGCTATTATTTTCTCTATATTTTCCATTCTATTGCCTCCTTAATTATTCTTTAACAACTACTGTTGCTTGTCCTGCTTTTTTAGCTTTATTATCTGCATCTACTTCAACTACGACTATTTTTTGTCCTGCTGTTGCTGATATTTCATCTGTTCCATTCCATGCTATATACCCTGTTGTGCATACCGCACCAAATTCAGGAATTGTTGGGTTGGCTGCTACTTTGTATTTATAGCTATTTCCGCTTGTTACAGTTGGAGCAACTGTTATTTTAGTTTTACCTGTTGTAGTTCCTGCTACTGATGTTACTGTTAAATCTTCTAAGCCTTCTTCTTCAACATAGAAAATAGTATCCTCCATTAACGCTTGTGTACCTTTGTATAAGTAATCTTCTAATGCTACCGCATCATCAAATGGCACTTTTTCTGCACTATATTCTGAAACATAATAAGGTTGTGCAATAGCTCCATCAATCATAACAGCACAATGTACACGACCTGGCATTCTTATTGACTCATATACTCTTACAGAATCATACATACCAATTGCTTGTTCTTTTGGGTCAGTTCCATTTGGTAATTCGTCAAGTATTTTCTTCATTCCTTTTCTGTATGTACTATCTACTACAATTACAAGCATATCTGATTCTATACCATCTATAAAATCATTCTTTAATGTTCTTGCCCTTTGTAATAAATCGTCTATTGTATCTTGTATTGTTGCTTTAGCTTCAACTTTTGTTCCTTTTAATATTTCTTTGAAGAACTCTCTGTCTAAGTATCTAATTATAGCTGATTGATGATTTACTTTTCTTCTTTCAGCCATTCCATCAATACCATATAATTTAACATCTTTTCCCTGTAATTCTTCTACTATTTCCTTGTCATCATTGATATATACTTTAACTGGTTTTGCTTTTAATTTGTTTCCCTCTCCAGCTCTTCTTGCAGTACCTTTATCTTGTAACTCTGCATTTACAAACCTTTTGTATTCAATTACTCCACCTTCTGGATTTCCTGAACCATTTTTAGCTTTGATTTGCTCTGATACTGCTTTTGCAGATACATTTTCTAAAACTCCATTTAATACTTCTTTTAGGTTTTCTTTGGTTGTACCATCTTGCATCATAATATTTAATGCTTCTTGTGTTATTTTTTCTTCCATTTAAAATTCCTCCCTTTTTAATAGCTAGCTCTAGATATTGTTTTTTTATCTATTGTGCTAGTTGTTTTTGTTATAGGTGTATCTTCTTTTAATCTTTCATTAACTGCTTTTTCTACCGCTTTATTAAATACAGATGTCATATTGTCTATGTTTGCATTTAATTCTTCTGCTGTAGTAGCTTTAAAATTAATTAAATTAAGCAAAGATACATCTAATCCTTTATCACTTGCTATCTTAATTGCCTCTTCTTTTAATTTATAGGCATTTAATTCAGCAAGTGCATTGTCTTTCTCAGTCTTTTCTTTGTCTAACTGATATTGAAGCTTCTCGTCGCTTTTCATTTTTGCGAGCTTCTCAGCTTCTGTCTTTTCTGCTTCTAAGTCGTCTTTCCATTTTGTTTTAGCTGTCTTTAATGCTTCCGATACTTTTCTATCTACATAGCTTTGTAGTTCCTTATCAGTTTTTGACAACTCTTCATAACTGTTTTTATTTTCTGTTGCTTCTGTAGCCCCAGTGTTATCTGTTGTTGCTTCTGCCCCAACTTCTTTCTTTTCCTCTTCCATTTTGTACTCCTTGTCCCAATTTGTTCAATTAAGCCCAAATTGTTACTTAATATTCTGTTGTTCTTTATAGCCTACAATCAGTAAAAAGGCATAAAAATAAGACATACGTCTATGTCTTTGATTTATAACTATAAAATTTTAATGACTTATTTATCTTTATTTCCTATTTTGTATAATTCTACAAGTACACAATGTTTTATAAAAGCTAATAATGGCATAATTAAAACTGTATAAGCTGTAAATATAACCCAATACCAAGTTGGCATTTGTAACTTAATGCTTAATATCAATACTAATAACCACATTTTTTTCACCTTCCTCCCATAATAAAAGCACCTACTTTAGTAAGTGCTAATCTTCAAACAATTCTGTATCATCAAACATCTTTGAAAAATCGAAATCAATAAATCTTAAATTCTTGTACTTTGTTTTATTTTTGTAATATCCTTTAATTTTTCTCTTTTTCATAAAACCAACCTACTTTCTTAAAGAATTTTTGATTTGTCAAGTCTCTTTTCTCTACACCATTTAAGTTATTATATTTCTTTTTAATTTCTTTTTCAATAGTTTTATATGATTGTATTATTTCCTCTTGTCTATATTTCTTTATTGTGTTTTTTCTTAGATAATATTTATAATTGTCTGTTAGCAGTATCATTGTATCAAATTGTTTTATTTTATTATAAGACAATATGTCTGTTAATGAAAAAGAATAGTTTTCAGGATGATTGTGTATTGCTATTACTGATTCTTTCTTTCTTGTTAATAATTTCATTGTAGTTATTCTGTCTGGTCCAACTGTTGTTCTTTTTTGTCCTTCTGTAATATTTCCTACTAATTCTCCTGTATTAGCATCTAACAAGCACATGTTTTCATTTCCATTGCTTTGATATAGCTCCATAATCTTGCTTTGATATTTGTTTATTCTATAACTTCTTAATTTGTCTTTGTGTAATGCAGGTTTTATTTTTTTACATTCGAACGTTTCATTTCTTTCTTGCCAATTCATTTTTTCTTTTTTATCTACATATTTTTCTTGCTCAAATTCTACTTTATCAATGTATTGAGGATTATAAGTTATTGTACTTCTACACCAATGAAAATGATGTGAAATTGGTGGTAAATTTAATCCTTGTACCAATCCTTCGCACTTTATTCTTTCTATTCTTAAATCTTTTTGAGTTTCTCCATAGTATCTATCAAATTCATTTTCTTCGTCTATATAGAATATTTGTCCGTCTAAACTATGGCACATGTCTGTTTCTTTGCCATCAGTTATTGCTATGAATCTTATTTTAGCATTGTTATCTATTTCTTTTATTCCTTCCACTTTCGCCATATTGTTCAATCCAATTAATTGCGAATCTATTAATCCCGATATTTTGTCTCCGTTGATGTATAATTTTGAATTTTGCTGTTGATTTATTATTCTTTGAAACTCGTTATTTTCAATTTCTAGCTCTTTTTGTTGTTGAATATTGATAAGTATTTGTTTATATAATTGTTGTGCATTATATTGGATTGTCGCTTGAATGTTTTGATTAAAATTAAAACCATTTGAAGATTGCATATCTAATAAAGCAAGAAAAATAGCATCTGTAATAATTGACGCTTTCTTCTTGCTATTTTTTTCTTTAATAACTTCATTTTGTCCGTCTTGATAATAATAATCCATATCATCTCTTATTATTCGTTGTTCATATTGGTCCAATTTGCTTTGTTCTTCTATATAACTTCCATATATAAACAGTTCTAATATTTCACTATTCTTAATTCTAGTTCTTTTGTATACATTATTAGCTAATATTCCAAAATGACCTGTTAAGAGTCCTTTTTCTTTTAATTCTTCAATATATGTATTAGCCATTCTTTTTGTTTTCAAATCTGCTATTTGATATAGATTGTTGCTGTTTAGATTTAATGTTTTTAGAATCATTTGCAAATTGTTTTGTGTTTGCTTGTTTATTCTTTGATATATCCTTTTTAGCTTCATCATCTTTTGATTGTGAAACTCCCATATCTTGTCCATTTTGTTCACTTCCTAACATTTGCATATTCTCCATATTTTTTTGCATATTAGCTTCATTTTGCACGTCCATCTCTGCCAATTCACTTTCACTATCTAGATCGTAAGGCAAATGGTCTATCACTGTTTTATCACTTAGCAATCCTCTTAATTTTAACCAGTTGTCTGTTATTTCTTGGTTGTTGGTTGGTAAGTTTCTAGTTAGAATTACTTCTATATCTCTAAAGTCATATTCTGTATTCTTTTTTAGATTGATTCTATCTGTTATAATTTCCCACATTCTTAGCAGCTCTTTTTCAAACAATTTGTCTGCTTGTTGCAATACTTGGTCTAATGGAAAGAATTTCTTTTCCAATGCACTTGAATTGTCTGCATTTGTGAAACCTTGGTCTGTCACATTGGGTACTCCACTTATCATTAATGCTAAATCTAAACAAGTTTTTTTATGGTTTTCTGAAGCTGTATCGTTTATATTTTTAATTACCCAATCAATATCTCCGCTATTATCTGGTGTATAGAACACTTTTGCATTTAATATCGCCTCATCTTCTTTGGTTCTTGCTGGATTTTTTATCATTATTGGATTTCCATTGTCATCTAATTTTGGAACACCATCTTTATCTGTCAACTGTATTATTGGGTCATTGTCTGGTGTGAAACCTGTTATTTTTAATTTAGCTTCGTCGTTATACTGAAAAATATTTGCATTGTTTTTTATTACTTGCTCATGTTTTTTTATAAGCGTTATAACATTTTCAAATAACGCTAATCCATCTGGATTTTCTACTGCAAATACTGGCAAATCATTCCATAATACTTCTTTGCTGTCCTTTTCAACTTCTTTAAAGTCTGTTTTATTGTTCTCGCTTATGCTTTTTTGCTCTATTCCATCTATATAATGCTTTTTATAATCTTTTGTTATTAATTCTAAATGTACAGTTAATCCTCCATTGTTTGAATTTTCTGTCCAATACCTAAGTAATCCTATTTTTTGACTTGGGGTTTCATAGTTCCATATTGCTACACTTGTCAAGCTAGATGTATGGGCGTACACAATCTCATTTTCTTTATTTTCATACAGTAATCCATAACAAGCTCCTGTGTTTATATAATCTTTTACACAATCATAGAAAAAACTACCATTGTCATTATATTTTGTAATATAATCAATGATAGCTTGAAATTCATCTGGATTGTTTTTGTCTCCAAATACTTTTTCGAACACTTTTTGTACAATTCCTTTTTGCGTTTCGTTTATCTTTTTTACTTTGTATTGTGGTTCTTTTCCTCCAAAATATCCACTTGCAATAGTAGAAATATAAAATTCTAGTGCTACTATTACATCACTTACATCATTTTTTCTTGTATATCTATCGTATAACTGTTTTCTATGTTGAAATATTGGAATTGCTTTTCCCCATAATACATTTATATTGCCCGATATATTTTCTTCTTTTAAAAACTCGTCTGGATATTGTATTTTCTCTACTACTGACATCTTGTCCTCCTACTAAATTATTTTATTATAACCAAAGCTTATCGTGTTTGGCTTTGGATTTTCATACACACCTGTTAAGCAATCTTCTGCGTCGTCATGTTCATTTTTCCCATCTCTTATATAATGCTTAATGTGTCTTGCAAACTCTGGAAATCTGTCTTCCCAATTAACTGGAAAATAGATATTGTTCATCACTGCTGTTGAGTTACTTAATATTCTTGCTTGCTTATTTTCGCTTTGATGGAACCAATGTATTTTTGCATGTGTATTATTTAGTTCTTTTAGTTCTCTTTGTACGTTTCTTGCAAATCCTCTACCACCATTGTTGCTTTCTATATTTGCATATCCCACATGGTCTTTTGTTAGCATTTTTGCAACTGCTGGTTCTGTTATTTCCATTGCTTCTTGTGTATAAATAATATCTAATATGTAATATTCTTTGTTATACATTAGATAGTCTATCGAACATAAGTAATCACTACCTTCGTCTGCTGTATCAGTATAATTCATAATGTAGTGTGCAGGTGGTAATTTTTCATACGTTTTAAATTTGCTATATAATCTATTTTTTATGTCAATTGGCTCTTGCTGATAGTTGGCATAGATAATGTCTTTGTTCATGTTTTTAGTTTTTAATGCATAATCTTCTTTGCTTAATACTTCTTTACATAGCATTGAACCATCTTCTTGTACTGCTTTATAGTTAATATGTCTTACATTATCATAGTTTTCTAATATGTATCCTGCCAAATCCATGCTTGCCCATCTAGTCATAATTATAATTAGTTTAAATCCATTTTCTGTTCTGGATAGCATTGTGTTGTTAAACCAATCGATTTGCTTTTGTAATACATTTTCATTGTAAGCTTCTTGAACATTTTTAATTAAGTCATCTATTATCATTAAAGTACAACCAAATCCTGTTGCTGTTCCTGTTGGAGATGTTGCTAAATAATTTGCTTGTCCACTTCCTTCTAATGCCCATTTACTACTACTTGCTTCTCCATATTTTATTTTTGTTTTTGGAAATATATCATTGTATACAATTACACCTTCTGTCTTTTCAGAAGCTATTGTATCTCTTACAGATTTAGCAAATGTACCAGATAAAGTTTCATTATAAGAACCTGTCATTATCTTTTCGTTTGGATTTGTTCCTAATATCCATTCTACTAATTTTCCAGCTGTTCTTGATTTCCCATGTCGTGGTGGCATATTTATAACACATATTTTTTCATTGCTTTTGTAGAAGTTTTGTAATTGATTACACACATCTTTTAAAAACTTCCTATCTTCCTTGTAAAAATCTGGTGCCATCAATTTGCAATAATCAAAAAAATCACGTCTAGCTAATTCTAAACGTGCTTGCTTTTTAAATTCTTCTTTTAAGTTATTCATTTAGTATTTTCCTTAATTCCTCTGTTGATAAACCTTCGAATGGATTATTAACACTTCCACTATGTTCTATTTGTTCTTTCGGTCTTTCTCCTATTGTATCTCTTATTGTTTCAAATGCTTTAACATTTCCTTTTAATGCTTCTTGTATTAACGAAAGACTAATCTTTTCTTTCATTGTTTTATTTTCTGTTTTGGTTTCTAACAATAATATTAGCTCCTCTTTTAATGTCTTCTTTTTCGCTCTTACTTCACCTGATTTAATTCCGCCTTTTTTTCCTCTTTCTCTTGCTTCATTCTTGCTTCGAACTGGTTTTAAATTATTCTCGTTTGCCATTTGTTCACCTTCTTTTTTGTTTTGCTATCTCAAAAAACGCTTTAAAGCTTCATTTGTATCGGCTATATATTTATTCATTTCTTTTGTATTTTTATTTTTTATCCATTTATTTATTCGGTCTTTAGTATATTTTACATTGCTCTCGTTTACCCCTCTTAAGCCTTGAATCCATTTGTTACTATTACTTTCGCTTAAAACTTTTTTCACGTTTTTACTATATTCTTTTTTAGCTTCTCTGACCTGTTCTTGACTTATATAATAATCAGAAATACTTACCTCGTCATTATTTTTTAAATGCTTTAACATATTCTCTTCTGCTTTTTGTAGTTCAATGTAGTTGTTTCTTATGTCTGTTGCCCACTTAATTTGCTTTTCACTTCCTGTTAATTCTGGTAATTTACTTTTTAAATTATTTCCTCCTGCTCCTGCAATAGCTCCTCTTCCTCCCATATTAAGACCTCCATCTCCTTTCTCCGTATGTTTTTATTCTTAAACATTCGCTTGGTACTTCACTTTCTCCGTAGCATAAAATCAGAGAAGGATTTAACCTTCTCTTCATTTCTTGATACCCTTCATAAAATAATTTTTTTGCTTTTTCATCCTTTGCAATACCATATGTAGCTATCGCCACTATTCCATTTTCTTCTATTCCTTCAAAGCAAAAATCATAACTTTCTTTTGTACTCCAGCTTATTGTTGGAATAACTTTTATGCCCTCTCCTTGTAAGTATGCTCCTACCCATCTATTTTTATATGTATTATATAATTGTATAGCCATGTCCATATCTCTATATAGGCTAAAATCTGGTGTTAATACATATTTAGCCTTTTTTAGCATATTGATATATTTATCTGGATTGTTCCATAATCTTTCAAATTGATAATCATCTATAAAAAAATGCACTAATTTATTACTTAAGTCTTTAGCTGTCTTTACATAGTTAAAAGATATTGGTTCTACATCATTTAAATCTATTTCATTTATTTTGTCTAATGTAGCTATTCCCCATTTGTTGTCAGAATAAAATTTTGCTTTAAAATAATTCTCGCAACCTGTTTTATACATTCACTTTAATATTCCTTTCATTATCGGCTTATGCTGTTTTGCTGTTATTGTTAATTGTCTCTTATATCCTGTTGTCTTTTTGTCTTTAATATAATAAGAACAGTTTAATGTTCCGTCGATTCGTCTTCTTATTTCGCATAAATCTAGATTTCTATTCTTACAATTACTACATAATGTTCTTATGTATGTTTCGTATATTGTTTCTTTTGTTTTCATATTGGCACCTCTTTTGCTAAATATTTTTATAAACACTATGCAAAGCATTTTAGAGGATAGTTAGTCCTGCCTCTTACAGTGGATATATTCTCCCGAAACTAACTATAATGCTCTGCATACTATTTAAAAAAAAGAACCTGCTAGGAAGGTTCATGTTTGTCCATTTTTTCCTCTATTCTGAAAAGGAGGTGATTGATAAACTGGTTCGGCATATTTATATTAGCACTACCTAGCATTGTGTTAATAACTAATTATTAGCATAAAATGCTTGTTTTCCATACTCTACTGCTACTTCATGTTCTATTTTGCAACCTCTTGCTTTTTCCCAGCCTCTCATGAAATATAAGGCATCTACTTTGCCAATATATCTTATCGATTGAGATAAGCAATAAATTGCAACCTCCTCATCGGCTGGTGCATTTTCGAATACTGTATCTACTACTTCGTGTCCTTCTTCTTGTAGTCTTTTTACTAATTCTGCTCTTTCTTCTCGTATTTGTTCGTTTGTTTTTCCTCGCATTGGTTGACTTATCATTATTTTCATTTTCTTTTCCTCTTTTCTAATTTTATAAATTTGAAAACTAGCTATAAAATACATTATAACTAGTTTGTGGATTGTATATTTTAAATAAAGAGAGTTGCCTCTTGTCGCTTGGACTTGTGAGGTGTTTCCACCTGCGACTTTTATACTTTATCTATTATAATTAAAACATACTTTTATGGTGCTATAAAAGACCAAAAAGGTGCTTTTTTATAATTTTGCATATTCTTTTATTGCATTTTTTATTAAAGTTTTTGTATATCTATATGTTTTATCTATTTCGACAGATACTTCTTCTATCTTCATTCCCTCTACAAATCTTAATTCTAATATATTTCTAAATGGTTGCTCTACTTTTTTTATTTTTCTAGTAATTCTTATTAAATTTTCTTCTTCCTCTTGCATTATATTAATATGTTCAGAAACTAGTGTTATTAATCTTGCTATATTTTTTCCCATTTTATCGTTGTCAGGGCTTCCGCTTCGGTAATCCATCTAATATTGTTGTTATCTTTTCTAGTTTTGTTTTTGCTTCTTCTATTTGTTCTAATTTTCTTTCTTCTAACTTTTTACTATGTAAATATGAATACAGTTCTTTTTTTGCTTCTTTTTCTGTCATTTGTACCTCCTAACATCTAGCATATCTTTCTATGCTCTTTTCTATTTCTGCTATTGTTGTATCTGTTCTATAGAACTTACATTTTTTGTTTTTACATTCTAGATTTTTTAAACTATAACAGCTTTTATGTCCGTTTCTGTTTATGTAAGCAAAGCAGTCTGTATTAGTTAAATCTCCTAGCTTGTCTACTATTATTAGCTTTACTCCGTCTATTGCAGTTCTATCTCCCAACTGCTCTGCTTCTTGCTTTGTTATTTGTATCTCTTTTATTGTCTCTGCTTTTACTGTTTCTAATGTTCTTATTCTTTTTCTTATTTTGTCAACTATAGTTGTCATTTTATCACTCGCTTTCTTTATCTTTTTTATGCTTTAGATATTCGCATATTTCTTCTACGATTGCATAAATTGTAAAACATATAATTCCTAATCCAACTATATACATTCTACTTTTCCTCGCTTTCTAATTTTCGTTCTTTTATATCATCAGTACTATATGTATGCGTATTCATCATTAATTCACCTCTAACTTCCGCTATTGTTACTGCTGATACTGCTCTTATATTTTTTGGTATATCTATTATCATTTTTTCGTACTCAATTTTTTCATCTTCCATTTTATTTTTCCTCGCTTTCTTTAAGATAAAACTTCTATTTGTTCATCAATTTTTAATCCTAGTTTTGTAATGTTATTTAATCTTTTAAAATTCATCTGGATATCTTGTCTAATTAATGCTTTTAAACTATCTTGTAATATTTCTAGTTCTTTTAAATCCAAATTGTCTATATCAATATTTTCTTCGTAATCCTTCCAACCATCATCTAACCACCTTTTATCTAGTGTACTTTTCCAATGTGGATTTGCATATCTTATATGATTATCATCAATACTTAATATTTTTATCTTATCCCCTATGTAACTATAATCTTTATTTCCATTTCCTAAATCGCAAGGTTTTACTCTTGTTACATATTTTCCTATCATCTGTTTATTTAATTTCATCTTTCTACCTCTTTTCTTTTAAATATTTATACTTTTTCTACTAAGCCTGCTTGGATTAAATCGTATAAAAGTCCGTCTGTTTTAATTTCTAATTCCCAATATGGATTATAATTAGGGTCATTGTCTATATATCTAATAACATTTCTATTAACACCTTTTACATACCTAATAATCTTACCAGTTGTTTCACTGTATCTTGCTTCAAAACCAAATTTTTCTAATCCTTTTAAATCCACATTATCCTTTATTTTTAACATCTTCTCACTTCCTCTTTAAATATTTATATATTACTTGCTCTACTTTACTTTTCTTGAATTTTATACCTTGGAAAACTGTTTATTATTTCTTTTACCTCTTGCATTTCTTTGAAATTTAACCATTCTCTAAATTTTCTTTCACAATTTTCGCACAGGTCGAAATCTTTTTTATAAGTGCTATCTTTATACCTTTTTTTGCAATACTGATTTATTTCTTTGTATAAAACTTTTTTGCATTTATCACAAACGTATTTAGCATGTCTTTTATCTTTTCCTATATTCATTTTCTCGTTCCTTTTTTAAATATTTGTTTTTTTCTTGTAGTCTTTCCAGTTCTTCTTCTGCTGTATTAAGTTCTATTGTTGTTATTGCTAGCAATCTATCTTTACTTTCTATTGTTTCTTGTAATGCTTCTAGTTCTTTTAAGACTGTTTCTGCAAATCTAAAAAAGAAATCTTTTTCTATATTTTGTATTATTTTCTCTCTTCTTTTAAGCGTATTATAAATATATATAACTTTTTCTAATTCTTTATCCATCTACTTTTTCTCCTTTTAATATTTTTAAAATTTCTTGTGCATGATAGTATCTGCCTTTGTCTTCTAAACATTCTGTTTCTTTAAAATTATTTTCTTTTATATCTTCTTCTAACTTCTTTATTAGCTTTTGCTCTCTTGATTTTAATTTATTTATTTGTTTTTCTAACTTTACGATTTTTTCTATTAAATCCACATAAGAAAGATATTTTCCGTGATTATTTTGTGGTATCTCTGGTGTACATAGATATAATTTTGCTTCTAGTTCATCTATATATTCTTTTGCTATTTTTATAAAATTAAGTGTAAAATCTTCTTCAAATATTCCGTCTCTTGTTATACATTCGTTAAAGTATTTTTTCATTTCTTTTACATCTTCTTTATTTAACATTGCTTTACTCCTCCAATCTAATTGCAATTTTAGCATTCTTCTTATTCCTTTTTCGATGCGATGGCATAGACCAAAAATAAACTGTTCTTTCTTTTACTTTTAGTTGCTTAGCTATCTCTCTTACTGTTCCAATAGCTAATATTTTTTCTCCTTTATATACTGCATATTCCTTCATATTTTTATCTCTTCCTGTATTCCTAATATTTTCTTTATTTCTGCAATCGAATCGTCTGCATAGTCACATTTGTTTGTTCCTAACCAGTTAGGATTTTCAAGTAAGCTACATCCGACCACAACTTTTACATTTTCCGTGTTAATTCTTTGTAGTTGTATTTCATAAGTTACTCCTTTGGCATTTCGTATACTGCTGTTGGTATTGCTACTCTATGAATTTCTATTATTTCTTGTAATACTTCTTTTGTTCTTTCTTTAGTTTCATAATATCCTAGTTCTTCAGGGAGTCCATTCATTTTTCCATAACTTATCGTTGTTTTACTCCCGTTGTTTATAAATATATGTGCTATGTTATCAAAATTAATTATTGCATCTTTATTTTGACTTACTATTATCATAATTTCCTCCTAATCTATCGTATAACGATTTAAATACTCTAAAAAATATTCTTCTTCTTTTTTTCGCCTTGCTTCTTCTGCCTTTTTTACTCTTAAATGCGGATTTTCTTCAAAAAATTTTCTTCTTGATCTCGTTATCCCCTCAAAACTAATTCCTCTAAATTGCAAATTCTGCATAACTTCTTCGAAATCGTTTTTAAACATATCTGGCTCTAGCTCTTGTACTACTCGCATTATTAAGTATCCGTCATTTTCTCTCGAATATGGTTCGTCTTGTAGTATTTTATATGCTGTCTTTTTGATTTCTCTTTTCATTTGTTTTCACTCTCCTTATTTGAATTTTTTATCTATACTCATCAATTCGTAGAATAATCTATCTTGTTCTTCTTGCGTTAAATTAGAATATTCTTCACTATTTTGGCATTCTGTAATAATCATTATTTTTCGATTTGTATTTTCTTTTTCGATTTGCTCTTTATATTTATTAAATAAAAATAAATAAATAATATTATTATCATTATTGTTTGTGTCCCTTACCTGTCCTTGACCGTACCTTTTGCATGTCCACGGACATGTCCAAAACTTTTTCCTTAACCTGATATTTGTCATAATTTACAATACTTACAAGCGTTTTTTTGTTGTCCCTAATCTGTACCAGCATCCCGTCCTGTTCCAATTGGTTTAAATAATCACTTACTTTATGCCTTGACCACTTCCATCGCTTTGCTAATTTTTCTAAAGATGTTATTCTTTGTCCTCTTTCTACTTCTATAAACTCTTTGTCAAATTCTATTTTTTCTGTTTGATGATTTGCTAACATTAGCAAGTCTATCCATGCACTTCTTTTGTCGAAAGGCTCTTTGCTTTTCCAAATCCAATGCTCTTGTAATTGTCTATGTATACTTATCCAGCCTTCCATATTCATTTCTCCTTTCGTAAAAATTAGGGTAAGATGTTTGTCTTACCCTAGTTGCTTGCTTATTTCCCTATGTTTAACATTGGTATATTATCTCCTAACGATGTTGTTGGAAGTTGTCCATTCCATTTTTCAATCAATTTTTGTTGTACTTCTAGTCTCTTCAATTCAAGTGTCTTTTCTGTTATTTCTTGGTTTTGTTGTTTCATTACTTCTGCTTCCGCTTTAGCATTTTCAACTTTCTTTTCATTTTCTACTTTTGCTTTTTCTAATTCGTATTTTGCTTGTTGTGTTTGCTGTTCTACTACTTGTTTTTTCTCTATTGCTTGGTCAAATTCTTCTGAGAACGATAAGTCTACCATGCTTAAGGATGTTATATTAATACCTTTTTCTTGTAATTTATTTGTTAATGTTTCTTGTGCTAAATTAGATACTTCTTGTCTTTTAGTAACCAACTCTTCTGCTGTATAATTTGCAATTGCTGATTTCATTGTTTCGTATATTGCTGGTTCTACTATTATTGTATTAAAATCTTTTCCAATTTCTCTATATAAAACATTTGCTTTTTGTTTATCTACTCCATAATTCACTGCTATCTTTATAGCATTTATTTTTTGTAAATCTTTCGAACTTGCTTCCATTTGATATTCTATTTTCTGCGTTCTGCAATCAATCTTTACTATACTTTCTATAAACGGTGCTTTAAAATTTAATCCTTCTTGAATAGTATCGTTTTGAACTTGTCCAAATCTTGTTTTTACACCTACATATCCCGTAGGTACTGTCGTTATACTTGCAAATAATAATATTATTATAAAAACAACTACTCCTATAATAATTCCTAATATTACATTTCCTTTTTGATTTTTCATTTTTATTTCCTCCTATTTTTTATAAATAATTTTTTCCAAACTCTTTTAAGAATTTTTCTTTATCGTGTTTTTTTATAAATCTTTGTCTTGCATAATCGTGCAAATATTTTCTTGTTATTTCGTCTAAATCTGCATTTTGATGGCATTTTCTGCATAAGTAATATACTAATCCATGTTGCATACTTTTTTGTCTATTTGCCCCACCAAATGCTTCGTGCTTGTCTAATTTTTTTAGTTGTCTTCCACATACAAAGCACTTTGTATTATCTTCTTGTAAAATGCTAAATCTATTTCTTTCTTTTTTAGCTAATTTATTACTTTTTTGTTTTATTTTTTGTTTATTTTCTTTCTTTTTCTTCTCAGTTTTTGGATATGGATTAAAAGAATTGCTTAAATCTGTTACTATCATTTCAATCCTCCCATTTTTAATATTTGCAGTGCTTTTTCTAATTCTTCTGTATCGAAATGTCCAAAATGGCAATGCCTTCTATCTATATTCATTAGTTTAGACAATTTATAATAAAGTTCATTTCTTTCTTTTCTGTTATGCCACAAATTATCAAAAATGCCGTGACATTGTTTCTTCAATTCTCTCATTTCTTTGTTTGCTATTATCCCTAATGCTATATTTGTATCATTGTGTGTTCCTGTGTATGCGTCACATTTTTTACATAAATAACATTTACCATTTCCATACTCTTTTCCATATATTTCTGCATTGCTTACATATCTAATATCGCCTCCACAAAATGGGCATTTTAGTGGTCTTTTTTCATATTTAATCATTTTCTCCACTCCTTCAGTAAGCTTTCTATTTCTGCTTTTGGTTTTGTTTCTATTCCTTCTTCCTGACATTCGCTAACTAGTCCGTATATAAGTATCGACATTTCTTTTTTATTCATTTCTGAACTGCCCTTATACACTTTATAGTGTTTAAATGTCTTTCCGTTTAAAATTGATTCTCCTGCTTCTGCATAATATTTAAAATACGGTTTTACATCTATATTTTCTAAAACGCTTACTATTTCACTTTGTCCGTATCTTTGTAATAATAAAAAATGTAATTCTTCTTTACTAATTCTTAATACATTTGCTAATTTATTTACTAATTCCCAATAGTATGCATTAGCCTTTAATCCTCTTTTTTCTTTGTATTCTTTTACTTCATACCTCTTGTCTTTCTCTTGTTCTAGTAAAAATGTTATACATTTATTTGTTGTTCCTACCATACCAAACACCTACTTACTAGTTCTAAAATCATTTACTATGTTCATATAATTTTTAATTTCTATGTCTTCTATTTCTGCATAGTCATAATTTGCTAAAATCAATTTAACTACTGAATTTGATATCTTGTTATTTTTTATTGCTTGTTTCAATGCGTTTACTTTCTTTTCGCTAATTTTCTCTTCTGCAATTGTTTCTTCTGCTTTTTCTTTCGTTATATCTGCTCCTTCGCTATCACTATAAATACTTTCATAAGCAAGTCTTGAATTTTTTAATACTACTCTATCAAAGCATCTTTTCAATGCCATTGCGTTTGGATAAGCATTTTTACAATTCGCCTTACTTACTTCTCCAAGCTCGTAAAGTCCTTGGTCTTTGTTTATATATGTATAGACTAATGTGTTTTCGTACCCTTCTTTATCTACGATTACACTGCTTGGGTCAAACTTCTTCTTGTCGTCTAATTTGTCATTTATTTTCAAACATCCATTATGGCTTATTATTAATCCTGTGTATTGCATTTTCCCTGTTTTTGTTTCATTCATTAGTATCCAAAAATCTGCTTCTGTTAATCCATATTCTTTTCTATCTATTAGTTCAATAGCTTTTTTCTTCGCTTGAATGTATTTTTGACTTTGCCAAACTGGCATTTTTTTTTGTTGTTTTGCTGAATATTCTTCTGTCTGTTCGTTAAACATTATTGTATCTTTCCAATCTTCTCTCATGTCAAACCTCCTTTACTTCCTCTTTTATCCAATTTCCACTAAAAAACCATTCTACTGTACTATTTATAAAATCTATTTGTTCTAATGTTAACGTTTCATTTTTTCCGTTTTGGCATTATTATTAATCCTAGTTTGTCTATTACATAGTCTTCTGTCATAAAATCTTCTATAGTTTCGTCTGTTGTTATTTCTCTGTACTGATATTTCTTTTCCATTTTTCCTCCTCTTGCATATCTGCTCTTTTTATGCTAAAATAGAAGCAGATATGAATTTATATATTCTTATTTTTGTGAACTAGTTTATTGATTGGTAGTCTCGAACTAGTTCTTTTATTGTGTTTAGTATTGCTTTTTCGTTGTTGTATTTGTTTGAATTTACTAGTTTGTCGATTCTTTTTATAAAGTCTTTTTGTTCTTCATTTTCAAATCTTAAATCTTTGTTTTCTTCATATACTTCTAAATTTTCTTTTGTTAATTCTTCTATTTTTCTTTCTGCTCTTTTTAATGCTTTTCTACTAGAATTTACTAGTCTTTGTAATTCTTTGTTTTTTCTGTTAAACATCTCTCTTTTACCTCCTCTTTGTCTAAATAAATACTTATATGACCTTGTTTGTATGGGTCATTATTTCCCTGTATGTAACCGTCTATGTAAGCAATTGTTATATAGTCAGTTTTATACTTCTTAGCTAATTTTGCTAACTCAATTCCTAATTCTTCTAGTTCTTGTTTCATTCTTTCTTATCTCCTTTCTTGCAAAATAAATTTTAATAATGTATTTTCCACTATTTTTCTAGCTTCTTTATCACTTAAACTATTATCTTTCTTGTATTTCTTTACTATATTTTCTTTTGAGAAGCCGAAATTAAACAATTGCAAAATATCTTGCTCTGTTAAACATTTTCCTGCAATAATTGCTCTAAAATTTTCTTTAATTATTTTCATCTTCTCCTCCTAATTCAATGTAGTTACTGTCATAACCCCATAAATTAGCATACTTGTCCACATTCCCCACACAACTGTGTATAACAGCGTATTTGCTAATATTGTTTTTAGTTTCTTTTTAGTTTTTTTCATTTGTTTCACCTCTTTCTAACTAAATTTTCTAATTTGATATATATTAGTTTTTACTTTTTCATCTGCTTGCATTTTAGCTTTTTCTCTTTTTTGCTGAAAATATTCTTCATAGGCATCTGCAAAAACAAATATATCTCTTCCTCGTTTTTCATGTTCTAATTGCTTTGCTATTTCATAAGCTTTATCTCTTCCGACAGTGTTCTAGTTGTTTAATTTCAGCTACCGTGTAATAGCGTGGTTTTAATTGTGTGTTTTGCATATTGTTCCTCCTCTCTTTTTTGTCAGGTCGTGGTTAGTTTTGTTCGTTTTCTCGAACTTTCTTTCTAAAAAAATATTCTGGAATATCACTATGTCTAATATTTAATATCGTACATATTTTTAATATTTCTTTTTGTGTAAAATAAGTATTACTATTTATTTTGTTGCTAATAGTTGTTTCGTCTAAATCAATCTTTTCTGCAAGTTTTCCTTGCGTTCCTAATATTTCTTTTATTCTGCCTTTTAATTTATCGTGGTTTATTTCTACGTTTTCCATTTTTCTCCTCCTTCCTTGTTCGTGTTCTCGAACTATTGTTATATTATCATTATGTTTTTTTAATGTCAATACTTTTTATGAAAAAAATTCGATTTTCTTAATTTTTTTCCATAAAAATATTGATTTTTTTCGGTAAATTGTTTATAATAGGCTTATGGAGGTACCTTATGAGCGAATTAGTAGATACATTTTCTAACAGATTAAAAACTGCTATGAGAATTAGAAATATTAAAGCAACAGAACTTTCTTTAAAAACAGGCATAGCCAAATCTTCCTTAAGTGAATACATAAATGGAAAATATGAAGCAAAACAAGATGGAGTATATCAGCTAGCAAAAGCATTAGATGTTAATGAAGCTTGGCTTATGGGATGCGATGTTCCTATGGAAAGAAATACTAACTATTTTAGATACGCTTCTTATGATGGATTTGATACTGAAGGATTAGATGAAAATGATATTGAAGAAATAAACAGATTTGTTGAATTTTTAAAAAACAAAAAGAAAAACAATAGCTAAAGATGATTTTGATTTTTTCATATGAAAGGAGTAAAAACAATGAATAACAAGGATTTTTGCAAATGTAATTCTTCTTCAGGAGTTCACACAGACATTGATACTTGGTATCAATATGATATATGCAACGATTGTAGGAAAATATTAGAAGATGGTATACGACCAATCGAAGATAATGGAGATATATATTAAAAAAATAAGGAAATAGATGTTCAAACCAACCACGACCTGACATTTATTTCCTCGCATAAGCACTTCGAAAAGTGATTATATTTGTATTATATATAAATATCCCTCATTTTTCAAGTGTTTGATAAAAAATATTTAGAAAAAAATGGAGGTTTTTTATATGAAAGCAGGAATTAGAAAAAACAAATTAAAGAAAGGATTTAGTTATACGGTCTTTATTGATTATGGAATTGTAAATGGACACAGAAAAAGAGAACCTTTGGAAACCTTTTCAAGTAAAGGAATTGCTGAAAAATACCAAGCAAAAACACAAACTGAAATTGATAACAATAATTTTATTCATGTAACTGATATGAATTTTGGAGAACTTATTGATAAATGGATGGAAAATCATGTCTCAATAAATTGCGAACCCAATACTTACGAAGCATATAAAACAGTCAACGAAACTTATTTGAAGCCATGTCTTGGTCATATTCCATGTAGAATATTATCAAGCCCAAAAGGAACCGATATAATTAATGATTACTATAAATATTTAAGATTTGGCTTACAAAAAGAAGGAAGGAAAAATCTTTCCTTTTCTACTGTTGAACATCATAAAGCACAAATTTCTGGTGCTTTAGCATATGGTGTACATTCTAAAAAAATAACAAATAATTCATGTACGCAAAGTAAAATTCCTAAGACTGAAAATGAAAAAACAAACGACATCATAATCGACGATGTTGAAAATTTTCAAGATACTGAATTATATGAAGACGAAGAATTTATAACCCCCGAACAAGCAGTTCAAGTGTTAAATTTATTTATGAACACACCAATGATGGTTCCTGTATTTTTGGCAGCACTTGTTGGATTAAGAAGAAGCGAAATTGCTGGTATTTTAAAAAATGCAATTAACAAAGAACAACAAACATTACAAATTAGAACAGTTCGAGTAAAATGTGGCAAAAAAACAGTATTTAAGAAAAAGACTAAAAATAAAACTTCTTCCAGGCTTCTATATTTACCCAATATTGTATTAAAAATATTGGAATTAGACGAGAAAAGACAACAAGAAAATAAGCAACTATATCAAGAAAAATATATGGAAACAAATTTTTTGTGTGTTATGGATAATGGGCAACCTATAAGAGTAAATTATATGAGTGAAAAATTTAAGAAAGTATTTGATAAATTTATAAAAGAAGAAACCGAAAAAGCAAAAAAAGATGGAAAAGATTTTAAATTCCCATATATTACACTACATAAGTTAAGACATTTAAACATAAGTGCTTTGCTTGCAAATGGAGCATATCTAACAGATGTGCAAGATAACGTTGGTCATTCTACTATAAAAACTACTATGGGATATACACATCACTACACAAAAGGAAAAAAAGAAATTGCAAACATAACTGATAAAATATATGAACATCTAATTAAGACAAGTTAAATCTTGTCTTTTACTTATTTGTTCTGTATTCTACTTACTGTTTGGACAAGTTTTGGACAGATAAAACATTTTTTTAGTTATTTAAAATATGAATAAAAAGCTCAACCCTTCTAAAATCAAGTTATATGGCGGAGTGAGTGGGATTCGAACCCACGGGCCGATTTCTCGACTACTACAGTTCCAGTGTAGCTCGTTATGACCACTTCGATACCACTCCATTACCATAGCTTATTATACACTATTTTTCTTAAAAATACAACCACTAATAAAGCACTCTTCACATTTTGTCTCGAAAAGGAACAAACGCACCTGGTATCGCATAATTTTCTAAAATTTCCGCTTTGCTTTTCCATATAAATACATCACTCTTATTGGTAGTTTTAATTTTATAACCTGTCATATCCCATTCTATATGAGAAAAAACATGATGATGGGTTCCAATTTTCTCTGGTTTACCACCTTTCAAATTCCAATGTTGCAACACTTCTTCTATTTGTTTTTTAGTAAGCTTTTGACTAACATTAGGAAATTCATACATATTCGCTAATAATCCCGTCTTGTCTCTCTTTCGAATGGCAAATTCACCTTCATATTCTAATAAAAATACCGTTATTTCTTCTTTTTTTCTTTTTATTTTTTGATTTCGAACAGGAATAACATCTGTTAAATTTTCTTTTCTAGCAACGCAATTTTTCTGTAATGGACATTTCTCGCATAATGGTTGACCATTTGGAATGCATACTAATTCTCCTAATTCCATTAAACCTTCATTAAAATCTCCTGCTTGCTTTGGCATAATTTCTTTTAATTTTTTCGTAAATTCTTTTTTGGTTTTATTTTCTAATACATCTTGTTTACTTCCCACTACTCTACTTACTACACGAAGTACATTTCCATCTACTGCTGGTACTGGTTCATCATAAGCAATAGAACTAATCGCTCCTGCTGTATATTCCCCTATTCCTGGTAATTGAATTAATTCTTCATAAGTTGTTGGCATTTGTCCTTTATATTTTTCTTGCATAATTTGTGCTGATTTCTTCAAATTTCTAGCACGATTGTAATAACCTAAACCTTCCCATAATTTTAGCAATTTTTCTTCTTCTATTTCAGCTAAAACTTGAATATTGGGTATTTGCTCTAAAAATCGTCTATAATATTCTTTAACCGCTTCTATCCTTGTTTGTTGTAACATAATTTCGGAAATCCATATATAATAAGGATTTTTTTCTATTCTCCATGGTAATTCTCTTTTGTTTTCTTGATACCATGTTATAATTGGTTCTCTAATTTTTCTCAATAACTCCATTTCTTCCATATTTTTTTAATCCCCATAAGCTTCCTTCAAAAAATTTCTCCTATCAAAGTAATAAATTGGTACCATCTTTCTTTTATGTTTTGAATTTTGGTATTTTTGTACAATTTTCTGCTTTGCTGTCTCTTCTGTGTCACCTATTTCAATCATTTCAGCAATTTGTTGATACGTTATCCCCATTTTTTCTTCATCTGTTAACTCTCCTAGCCCATCACTTGGTGCTTTTTTTAATATTTTTTCTGGAACTCCTAAAATCTCTCCTATTTTTAGCACTTCTTCGACTGTAAAATTTCCAATTGGATTAAAATCTGAACTATTGTCTCCCCATTTTGTTGTGTATCCTACCATAGCTTCACAAAGATTACCTGTTCCAATTACTAAATATCCTAACGTTTGTGCAATTCCATATAAAGTTGTCATTCTTAGCCTTGGTTTCATATTAATAGTTGCTTCTTTCGATAATTCTTTGGCTAATGATTTTTCTATTTGTCCTTCCAATTCTTGATAAGTATTACTTAAATCAACTTCCAAGAATTTTACGCCAAATGTTTGAGCAACTAACCTAGCATCTTCTAAATCACATGGCTTAGAAAAACATGGCATAGATACAGCCACTACATTTTCTTTTCCTATTGCTTTAACAGCCATAGCTAAAACCGTTGCCGAATCCTTTCCGCCACTATTCCCTATTACAATTCCTTTGGCTCCCACCTTTTGTACATAATCGTGTATCCATTCAATCGCTTTTTCTAGCTGTTTTTGTAGCTCTTCTTTTCCCAACATAGTTTCTAACCACCTTTATTGATATAATTTGTTTTCTAACATATAATTTATTACCTCATCTGGCGTTAAATAGCGAATACTTTTTCCTTTTTGCAATCTTTCTCTTACAAAAGTAGAACTTAGGTTACTTGTTATATTATTTTCTGCTTTTATAAATGCTGTTTTATTTTCCTTCAAAAATTTACTTTTTTGTATTATTTTTTCCACTTCGTCTTTGTCTCTTTCTAATACATAGATTTTAAATTCTTCTACTAATTCATTAGCACTATTCCAAGTTTCTAATTCTTTTAAATTATCACTCCCCATGATAAAAGCAATTTCATATTTTGCATATTGTTCTCGCATTCTTCTTAATGTCTCAATTGTATAAAGTGGCCTACCTGCTTCTAGTTCTAATTTTGATACTTCAAATTTTTCATTTTTATCGCAGACTAGTTTTAGCATTTGATAACGATGTTCATTTGCTATTAAATTTGATTTTTGGTACTGACTGTTTACTGGCATAAATATTATTTTTTCGATTTGGCTATATTCATTTATTAGTTGTTCTGCCAATAAAAAATGTGAATTTAATGGTGGATTAAAACATCCACCAAATACTAAAATTTGTTTTTTCTTCATTTTGATTGTTTCCTTATTTCTTGATAAATTTCATTCCAATATACCAATTCTCTACTTCCATTCGTCATTGATATATTCTGTCAAAGCCATAATAAATGCACTTTCTGTTAAATCAATTCTCGATATTTTGTTATTTGTCAATAATTGAATTCCTCCACCTTTATTATGTCTTTCCTCATCTTTTCCAAATATTTTATCCATTACTTGACTTAATTCTGTTTTTATAATATCTTGAACTAATCGTTCTGGGACTGGAAATGATGGACTGGCACCATAACTTTCAAATCCATTATTATCTTCAATTACTGCTATATTGGTAATCATCCATCTCCCTAAGCGATTTGTTATTCCGCTTTCTATTGCTAAATATAAATCGGCTTCTATTTGATTTTGTTTAGCATATGTTTTTAAATTTTTTACTCTATTTTTAGCCCCTTTGTAAATATCTTCATTTACAGGTTGTTCACTTACATTTGATGCTACTGGTATTCCTTTAATTTCTATTTTATCAAAATAATTTAATAAAGCTCTTTTAGCTCCTTCGATTTTTCCTTGATTTTTTGTTGCAACTAATATTTTCATAAATTTCACCTTCTTTTTATATTATAGTTTGCTCCCTTATTTTCCTAAATTTGTCGTTGCAAAATATTTGAAAGTATACTATTGTCGGTATAGTCTGCCACACAACAAAAATCAATCATTCCATCTTTATTTAATGTTTCATATATTTTATTATTATATTGATAAAATTTATCATTTTTGTTTGGTTGATGAACAAAAACTGCTTTTCCTCCATAATTATGTACAAATCTCATCGCCACTGCATCACTATACCCATCACCAATATAATATACATTTCGACAATCCTTCTCTTCTCTATTATTCTTTTTTAAAATATCTTGAATTGCTAATATTTTTTTATTATCTGTCATTACTTCACCAATTCCAGAAATTCTACCTTCTTCGTCATGTTGTATGGGAGTTCCATAAATACCTTTAAAATTTCTTGCTATTTTTAAATTTTGTAAAAATTCTTTTAGACCTCCTGAAACAATATAATTCTTTGCAGAAGACTTTTCAATAAATTCCATTACCCCTGGATTATATCGAATATATTTCTCACCTTCCATAAGTTCCTCATAGTTAAGTACTTCATGATTGCTAACAAGTAAATCATTGAAAAACCTAAAAAATGTCTCAAGTTCATTTCCTATATTTACTTTCCTGTATTCATTAAGTGCGTTTTCTAATTCATCATTTCTTTGTGCTCCATTATATCCAAACTTTTTGACCCATGCCCAAAACTTCGGCCATGTTTCTGTTGTTAAGGTTCCATCAAAATCAAATATATTAATTGGTTCTAATTTTATTTTCATAAATTTATTACTCCTCAATCATTCTATGTTGTTCTGGATACCAAGCTGGTGTACAAGGCATAACAATTTTACAATCAGCATCCCAAAAATACACTTCTCCCTTTTCAATTAAAATAACATCGCCCTTTTTAAAATTTATTACTCCATCTTTTTTATTTAAGCTGCCATTTCCTTCTATTACATAAATAAGCTCTTTACATTTTTCATTTACACAGTATCCTTTTTCAGGATATCTACCTGTAATTATTGCTGTTGCACAGTTTATGTCTGCATCATTTAGCGGGTATTCTAAGACTTCACATTTATCACTGTTATTAAATTTTTCTGCTTCTTCTAATTTTACTTGTTTCATTTTTATCAAACTCCTTCTTTTTTCCATTGATATAATTTCAAATCAACCTTATCATTTATTACTTTAATTCCTTCTTTTTCTAATCGTTCTTTTTGAATTTCCTTTCCTCCAAATACGAAGGCTTCTGCCAATTCACCTTTGCTATTTAAAACTTTATAACAAGGATATTTGTCTCCATCTGGATTTTTGTGGAGTATATTTCCTACCACTCTTGCTAATCCTTTATTTCCTAAGCTTTCTGCAACCTGTTTATAGGTAACTACTTTTCCTTCTGGTATAGTTGTTAAATATTCATATACTTTTTGAGATAATTTTTCTCCTGTAATACCACATTTGTTTCCTATGGATAACTTATAACTATTATCGATTAAATCAAATATTCTCTTTGTCTCTACTGTTCCATCTAATTTGATGGTTATCCAACTTTTTTTATTCATGTGATATCCTGGAAAAATTTTAGTATTATCTACCATCGTTTCTATTTTCTCTTTTGCATATCTCAAGTCAATAATTTCTATTATTTTATCTGACGCAATTCCTAATTTTCTTTCTGATACTGTTAATAAAATTCCATACCATTTACTATTTTGTTTGTTTCTCCAGATAGCATTGTCATCAAATTTTTCCCATAAAAATTCTAATTGATCTCCATATTTTTCTTCGATATAATATATTACTTCTTTTGCTTGTCTACTCTTAAATACTTCTTTGCTCGTACATTTGCTAATCATATCTTCTATTATTTCTTCATATTCTTGCCTTAATTGCCCTACGAATTTTCCACTTGATGTTTCTATATCTACCAGAATAAATTCTGTATTGTTTTCTAATTCTATTAATTTTGCATAATTTTTCTCATTTGAAATGATTATATTTACTTCAAATTTATCATCTTGTATTTTGGTCGTATACGTATATTTTTCGTTTTTCTTTTCAAATCCATATTTTAGTAATTTTTCATAATTAATTTTTCTTTTTTTTAATCTACTATCTAAATTTCTCATAATTGCTCCATTTGAACTAATTTATTTCGAATTCTGCTCCAGCAAATAATTTTTCAACTTGTGTTATATCTATTAATTGTTCTTTAAAATATTCAATTACTTCATCTGATGTGCAATGTCCCATATACGCTTTTTCTATTTTATTATCTTTAAAATATTGTACAATTTCTTGTGTATATACGTCAACTTCTTTTAAATGAAATCCACCCACAACTGCAATAATTTTGTCTTCCCCTGTAATATTTTTGGCTTGTTCTACAATATTATTTATACCAGAATGAGAACATGAACTAAATACAATAATTCCTTTATCTATTTTTACAACAATTCCACCACAATCGTCTTCTAAATAATCAATTTCTCCATCTTTTAAAACAGTAGGCAAATTTTTAACCGGTACTTCATATTTTCTATTAACTTGACCTAGAAACCAGATGTTTTTACTTATTTGATACTTTTCTCTTGTCTCAATTAAGTCAAATTTTTTTGATAATTCTTCTTTATTTTCATTAATCCCTGCATATGCCATGTTTCTTCTTAAACTATATCTTTCTGTATAACATTCAGGATGCAAAATTAATGTTTTTTTTGAATTTAAATATTTTAGTCCATTTCCATGGTCCCAATGTCCATGACTTAAAACGATTGTATTTACTTCATCTAAATTTATACCTAATGTTTGTGCATTTTTTAAAAATGCATCTGTTATTCCACTATCTAAAAGTACCTTTTCATTATTTATTTCAATTAGTATGGATAAACCATCCTCATTAATGCAATTATTATGACTTTTTCTATTTTCTGTTAATATGGTGAATTTCATATTTTCTCTCCTTTTTTGACTAGTTTCTTTCAATTATTATATCTGCAACTGTGAAATTAGTTACCTATATTATAATCTATTTTACTTACAAAAGATAGCGAACAAATAAAAAAATAACAGATAATTTCTTATCTGCTATTTATGGCTCCTCGTGTTGGACTCGAACCAACGACCTATCGGTTACTGCACCACACTAATTTTCATTAGCATTATGATAGTTTCATCATAATTTGTAGTCTGGACTTTATCTTTACCATATCTTTCGACTTAGGTAGGTGGTGTAAAGTCTCTACACACAGCTTTCGCCTTGCTCGGTATTGTCTTCAGCCTAACCTGTTAAGAGTTTCACCGACTTAGCCACCTTTTCATCTATAAGTTTCCTTATAGAGCTGCTAACTCTTTAGTCTTGCGACTTGCTCGACAGCCGAGCGCTCTACCAACTGAGCTAACGAGGAATATATATAAAATCTGGCAACAACCTATCTTTCCAGCAGGGTAACCCGCAAGTATTTTCGGCACATTCAGGCTTGACTTCTGTGTTCGGGATGGGAACAGGTATTACCCTAAATGTCATCATCACCAGAAAATTGATAACTTATTTTTTGTACTTTCAAATTATATCGTATTGTTAATTATTTTTCAAGTACTTTTTTATATTTTTTCCAAATAAATTGATTTTATTCAATTTTTAAGAATGTTAAAGCACACTCAAAAATACATAGATGAAATTTTTAGGTTCGTTTTAGAATTTCTTTCTTCGATTGGCTTTTTATTGTATTTCTTGGTTAAGCCCTCGATTTATTAGTATTGGTCAGCTTAATACATTACTGCACTTA
>CANEEJ010000005.1 GCA_947426525.1 uncultured Clostridium sp.
ACCAGAAGAAGTAACCAATCAAAATATTGAGAAATCTGAAATAAGAGATATGGCATTTAATGAATTATATACAAAGTGCCAATCTGCCATTGCTTCTTTATCAGTTTGTGGACTTCATGGAAAAATTCTAAATTCTAATGAATTAGCAGAATTATTATATATGGCATATAACAGAGACGATGCTGATATTTATCAATTAGAACAAGCATTAAATGCAAAATACGATGAATTATATGTAACAGCACCAGATGTACTAGATAAGAGAATGAAAATAATAGAAGAAAAAATAGAAGAAGAAGCAATTCGAACAGCTAATGAAAAATTAATGGAAGTAGTAGAAGAACGTGAAAAAGAAAGAGAAGTACGTAAAAAAGAGAAAGACATGCAAGCTTTAATTAATAAAATGGCTAAAATGTTAATAGATGAAAATCAAGAATTAGTTGGCTCCGAAGTAGCAGAAAAAGCAAAAGAAAAGATAGAGAAAGAAAACAAAGGAAAGGGAGGAGAGGAAAATGAAGAAAAACAAACAAAAACCACAACAAGAAGAAAGAAGAAGGTATCCTGAGGAAAGCAGTGATAATTTCTTACAAGGAAAAACGATAAAAGATTTAATTGCACCTTCTGGTGTGGATGTATCAAATATTGACCACTTAGAAATTATTTCTAGTACCAAACGATATGCAAGAAGTTTCTTTGTTTCCACTTTACCTAGAATGTGTACTTTCCCAGAATTATTTAGGGATATGTATTTATTTGGAGATATCAATACTTCTGTTTATATTACGCCAATTAAAGAAGAAAGGTCACAAAATGAATTAAACAGAATTATTAACGAATTAGAAACAGAAAGAATTGTAGCTGCAGATAAAGGAAACATCAACAGAGAAAGTACAATTGCTCAAAAAAGATTAGAAGCAGAACAACTAAGAGATGAAATTGCAGCTGGATTTAATAAGTTATACGAGGCTTCTGTTGTAGCAACTTTATTTGCTTATAATTTAGCAGACTTAGATAGATTTTCTAAAATGCTTGCAACAGAAATGTCAAAAACATTAGTTGGAATTAAAACTGCATGGGGGATTCAAGAAGAAGCATTTCAATCTAACTTACCATTGATGGAAGATCAAGTACAAAAATTACATACATTTGATAGAAATTCTATGGGAACAGTATTTCCATTTACTACTTCAGAAATAGGGCATCCAACTGGTGTACCCCTAGGATTTAATAAACAAACAGGAACCCCAGTTTTGTTTGACAATTTCCATAGTTCTCTAACCAATTATAATATGGTAATTTTCGCAAAATCTGGTGCTGGTAAGTCTGTTACTATGAAAACATTAGTATCTAGATCATCTGTTTTAATGGGAATTGAAAGTTTAGCACTGGATGCCGAAGGAGAATATACGGTTGTGGCAGAAAGTTTAGGTGGTATTAATGTTGTAATTAGTCCAACTTCTAAAACTGTTATTAATATATTTGATATTGAAACAGAAACCATTAAAGATGAAATAACAGGAAAAGAAAGAACCATCTTAGGAATAGAAAACAAAGTAGAAGACGTTACACAGGGATTACTAACCATGGCAA
This sequence comes from uncultured Clostridium sp., assembly GCA_947426525.1. Lineage (GTDB taxonomy): Bacteria > Bacillota > Clostridia > TANB77 > CAG-508 > CAG-269. The sequence continues at coordinate 1,591 of CANEEJ010000005.1, forward strand.
AAGGTAGTACAAGAAGTTCAGAAGTAAATGAGCTTACCAAGCAAATCATAGCAGAATCCGTAGCAGAAGAATATGCAGCACTTGGTATTACAAGTAATCCAAATAGTTTATATCAATCCAATGATGCTAATTTAGCAACAGGAAGCTTATTAACAAAACGTAAGAAAAATATGCCAACCATAGGAAGTTGGTATAGAAGAATTCAAGCAAAAGCACAAGAAAATGAAAATGCTGATTACCAATACCATTACAGTTATTTATTAAAAGTTATGAAACAATACATAAGAGAATATGATGGGCAAATGGCATATTTTGATGGTCAATCTACTTTTGACCTATTAGAGGGGGCACCATTTATTAACTTAGATATTTCTCAACTAGAAGAAAGATTTGCAAGACCATTGGCGCAACAAATATTACTTTCTTGGATTTGGGAAAAATTTGTTAAGAAAAATAGTGAAGATAAAAGTAAAGCAGCGAAAAAAAGAGTACTAGTAGATGAGGCATGGATGTTACTTCCTTACCCAGAAGCCGTAGACTTTTTAAATAAAATGGCAAGACGTGCCAGAAAAAGAAATGTATCTCTTGCTATTATTTCACAAAGGTTCCAAGACTTTTATGAAAAACAAGAAGCACAAGCTGTTTTAACATCATCTGATACAAAGCTATTTTTAGCACAAGATAAATCAGAAATTGCTTATTTGAAAGAAGTATTTAAACTTTCAGAAGGAGAAGCAAACTTTTTAGTAACTTGCCAAAGAGGGGAAGGATTATTAAAAGTTGGAGCAGACACAGCCATTTTGAAAATAGTACCAACGAAAAAAGAATTTGAGTTTGTAGAAACAAACTTAAATCAATTAGCAAAAAAAAGAGCGAACTAAATTTGGGAGGTTAATACCTTATGAAAATTTTTACAAACAAAAATATAGGAAAGAAAATAATCATTGCAATCCTGATTGTCTTAGTTTTTCAATTTATCCTATTAAAACCAGTGCACGCAGATAATGTGGAATTTGGTGGCAAATTAATTAGTCCAGTCCTATCTTTATTAGTTACATTAAGTGATGGAATAATGGAGATTATTGGAAATGCTATTATGGGAGCTAGCTCTAGTTTATATCCTGTAGAGATGGCAAATGGAGCATTGGAAAAGATTTTAACAGCAGCTGTGTTTATTTTGGCGGCAGCCATTACTGTGGCAGCAATTGCCTTTACGGCTGGTGGAGCGGCAGCTATTGTAGGAGCAATTTTAGGAAAAACCATTACAGCTACAGTAGGAGTAGGAACTATTATAGCAGGTTTAGCAGCAGGAACTTTTGCAGGAGTATATTTCAATGACGAAGTATTGCCAGATGATTTATATTTACCAATGTATACTTATAGTGCAGAGGAAATATTCAAAGGGAATATTCTGTTATTTGATGTTAATTTCTTTAATAGTAATGGAAAAGAAATTTTTGCGAAATTATCAGATGGAACAGAATTGTCATTAAAGGAGAATTCGCCAGAGAAGATACAAGAAATAGCAAGTAGCAAGAAAATAAAGAAAAAAATAGAGGGAACAACTGGTAAGAAAGAAGATGCTAATGGAGGAGAGGCAGAAGTTCCATCTAAAGTAGAATATTATTTTTATAAAGAAAATGGAAAAGAGATTAAAACATCAAGTCAAAATTCAGCAACCATGTTAAAAAGGACCATTAGTACATGGTATAATGCTTTGCGTAATATTTGTATTGTATTAATGCTATCTGTACTAGTTTACATAGGAATTCGAATTTTATTGTCAAGCATTGCATCAGATAAAGCAAAATATATGACTATGTTAAAAGATTGGCTAGTAGGACTTTGTTTACTGTTTTTAATGCATTACATTATGGCATTTTCTGTATCTTTAGTAGAAAGATTAACTACAGTAGTAAAAACTACAGTAGGACAAAATGGTTATAGTGTTACTATGGAAGCAAATGATAAATTAGTAAAAGCAGTAGATAATGAACATCTAGGTCAGCCAGATTTAATAAAAGAAGAGGGCGGAAAAAAATATTTAGTATGGCCAACAAACTTAATGGGAAGTTTACGTTTGCGTTTACAAATGGAAGACTATGGAGCACAATATATAGGCTTATGTATTTGTTTTATTATCCTTTGTTTATTTACTTTATACTTTACAATTACTTACTTAAAAAGGGTTTTACATATGGCGTTTTTAACCTTGATTGCTCCAATGGTAGCATTAACCTATTGTATTGATAAACTAAATGATGGACAAGCACAAGGATTTAACAAATGGTTTAAAGAATATATTTTTAACCTATTAATACAACCAATGCATTTATTATTATATTATATTTTAGTAACATCAGCTTTTGAATTTGCTGCTATGAATGTTATTTATAGTATAGTAGCTTTAGCATTTATGATACCAGCAGAAAAATTATTACGTAGTTTATTCGGATTTGAAAAGGCACAAACGGCTCCAGCTATGGGACCAGCCGGTGCAATGATGGCATCTACAGCCTTAAACCATTTATTAAACAGAGGAAAAGGCGGAAAAGGTGGAAAAGATAGTGGAAAAGGTGGTTCTGGAAGTTCTAGTGGTGAAGAAGGAAGTATACCAAATCCTAGAGAAGCAACTAATCCAATGGGAAATTTCTTAGGAGCTGGAGAAGAAGAACCAACACAACCAACAGATCCAGAATTGCCAGATGGTGATTTACCAGATGTCGATCCAGAATTGCCAGATTCATCTGGAGAACTAGATCCATTAGATGATGGAAATAATAATGAAGATTATGAGGAATTAGTACGAGATACTTTAGGACCAGATGCAACAGATGAAGATGTGCAAAATGCATTAAGAGACTGGTATGGAGTGGGACTTGGAGCACCAGAAGAATTAGACGAAGATGAACTACAAGAAGTTGAAGAAGCACAAAGAGAAGAAGAAATAGAAGACGAAGAAGGTCGTCCATCTTTAGGACAAAGATTTAGAGATAAAATGAATAGTACACCTACAGGAAGACAAGTAATGAGAAATATGAATGCTAACTGGGCTGCTCAAAAAGCATCTATTCGAATGGCACCAGATAAAGTAAAAGACGCTATTGCCAATTCTCATCCACTAAAAGCAGCAGGAAAAGTAGCAGCAGGAGCAGCGCTAGGAACAGCAGCAGGAGCAATGGGAGTAGCAATTGCAGCTACCACAGGAGATGATGGAAATCTTGCTAAAATTGGTGGAGCGGCAGCAGCTACTGGTTATGCAGTAGGAGCAGGAAAAGCAGGAAGTATAAAATCTCCTAGTGATGATGAAACAGTACAAGCAATTTTTGATAATACTTACAATAAGGGACAATACAAGCAAGATGCTATGAATGAATATGTAGAAAAATACAAAAAGAATGAGAAATATAGAAATTATTTAGAAACAAAATTTGATGCTAAAACAGCCAAAGAAATGATAGAAGGCGGAGAAATTGAAGAATATCTATACAATGGTATCAATGATATTAAAGATATGGCAGTAATGCATAAAATGCAAAAAGACAAAGTAGTAAGAAGTAGACAAGAAGCTATTTCTGTAGCGCAATTAAATCAAATGGTTGGTTCTGATACTACTAAAATGACAGGAAAGAAAAGATCTGAATGGCAAGGAAGATTTAAAGAAATGGCAGAACAAGCAGGAGTAGCAGAAAATAGCAGAGATGCATTTGCAAAACAAAGGCTAACAGAACTAGATGCATTTAATAACTATAAAAAATAAAAATAAGCGGAGGGAATAATTATGAACCATCTAATGCGATATTACAATCAAAACAGAAAAAAGATATGGGGGACTTTAATAATTATAGCCTCTGCTATTTTATTGTTACAGTTAGTGAATTATTTTTATAAAATTAGTATAGAAAAAAAACAACAAGAAGAAAAAGTACCAGTGATAAATGAAAATATTAGTACAGATACAACTAAAATAACCACAAACAATTCAGTTGTAACTGGTGAAAAATTAGATGACGATAAACTAAAAACAGAAACCGCTATTATTAAAGAATTTGTTTCTTATTGTAATCAAAAAGAATTACAAAAAGCTTATGATTTATTAACAGAAGAATGTAAAGAACAAATGTATAACACATTAGAAGTATTTGAACAAGCTTATTACAATGATGTTTTTAATGGTGAAAAGAAAATAGCAGCTGTTGAAAATTGGGTAAATAATACTTATAAAGTTAGAATAGCACAAGATATGCTAGAAACTGGAAAAAGTAATGAAGGTTATGCCAAACAAGATTACATGACAATTCAAGAAGTAAATGGAGAAAACAAGTTAAATATTAATAGCTATATTGGTTATACCAAAATTAACAAAACAACCAAACAAGAAGATTTTACCATTGAAGTAGTCAGTAAAAATACTTATATGAAAGAAGAAGAATATACTTTAAAAGTTACAAACCATACAAAAAATAAAATTGTATTAGACCAAAGACATGATATAAAATCATTATATATAGAAGATAGCAAAGGAAGTAAACATTCATCTTTTAGTCATGAACTAACAGAGCCAAACTTAACAGTTTCAGCAGGACAAACTAAAATGATAAAAATTAAATTTTATAGCTCATATATTGCAACAAAAAAAATAAAGAAAATTGTTTTTTCCGATGCATTGATTTATGATGATTTAGAAAATCAAGAAATAGAATTACAAGCAGAAATTTAAGAAATAAAAGAGTAGCAGGAAACGAGGTGAGGATATGGAGGAAGCAAAGCAAAACATAGGAAAATTTTTTAAGGATTTTTTCAAAAAGAAGAAGAAATTCCTATTAATTGCTATAATATTATGTACCACTATAGTATTATTAGCAGCTATGACGTATTTTATTACAGTAGATGATGGTACTTACAAAGAAGATGATTGGAGCAGTACGCCTTATGCAGCAGGGGAATACATGAAAGGTATTTCTGTAAATTCAGATGGAACAATAAAAAATAATACATCAGCCCAAGATCTTTGGGATAAAATGGAAGAAGGAAAATCAAGTGTAGGAGACTATTTAAAAAAACCAGAAGAATTAGCACGATTAATGAAGGCGGAAATGGTAACTCAATATCCAGATTTACGTCCTGACCCAGATCAGCCAATCAATTGGGAAGAGATTATAAAAGATCCAGATAAAATACAAGGAATTATTAAATTTAAAAGAGCAAAGTCAAATGGTCAAACACAAACCATGTCATATGTAAATAAAGAGACATTGTATGAATGGATTGAGTTATATAGTGAAACAGGAGAAGAAAAATACAAAGACTTAGCATTAACACATTTTACGCTAGCCGAAAATGAAGAAAGTGCAGGCTCAGATGGCTCTAATGATTGGACAAGCGATGAAGCGTTAAAATACAATGCGAGTGATATTAAAACAGATAAATCAGATGCTATTGTAAAAGCTGCTAAAAGTACAGGTTCACCAGGTGGAGGATTATGCCAAAAATGGGTTAGATTAGTTTATAATAAGGCTGGACTAGGAAATAAATCTTTTGCTACTGCTTATAAAGCTTTTAAAGCGAATTGTGTTTCAAGACGTAAAGACAATATACCAGTTGGAGCAGCTGTTTATGGAACTGGTAGTGGTTCTTCAGCAGGACATGTTGGGATTTATATTGGGAACGGAAAAGTAATGGACAATGTTGGAACCATTAAGACACAAACTTTGGAGAGTTGGATTGCTTGGCAAGAAAGAAGAAAAACTTGTATTCCAGGAGTGAAATCAGGTTGGCTAGGTTGGGGATGGCAATCTCGGACATCCTAAAATTATTTCAGGCGGAAATCCAACAGAAGATACAGCTCAAGACGAAGACATAGAAATTGATATAGAGGATGAAGATGCGGAAGACGCAGAAGATGACGAACAAAAAGAGGAAGATACTACTAACTATAGTGTTGTAGTAGCAACTTGGGAACAAATTGATACGACAGTTACTTCTAATGATCCAGGTGTAGAAGGACAAAATACCACTCAATATGAAATGACAACAACTAATATCAACTATGGTGAAATGGTGGAATCTTATACTATGCCATTTGACTTATTATGGGCATTATTAGTAGTAGGAGAAGATAAAAACTTTATATTTGAATTAACAGATTTAATATATAATAGTGATATACAAATAACTATACATGACAATTTAACAGAAAATACTGATATCGACGAATGGCATTATACAGAACAAACAAAAGCAGAAGTAGATGCTACGATTAAAGCAAATTGTAATGGGAAAACAGCAACAGCTACTTTAAGTAACGATGTCCATGATCCTTATACATCTACTACCTATCAAACTACTAAAAAGGTAGTGACTAAAACTAACACATTAGATATTGCTTTAACCAAAGCAAATGTATGGATTGTAGATTATGAAAACAAATATACCTATAATGCAGCAACAACTAATACAACTACAAGTGAAGTAAAAGAAGATGATGAAACATATCCAAACCAACCAAGTAGTACAGGAGATAGTTTTTCTTGCGAACATATAGAGGCAAAAAAGGCAGAATTAAGAAATCAGGTTCAAACAGCAGCGCTGCAAGATCCAGCAGGTATGCCAACTGTTGATGGAACACCAATTGCAGCAATTGATACAGCAGTGCATTTTGAAGAAGATATTAAAGTAAAATATTATAAACGACATGTGGATATGTATGATAAGATAACTAATATTGAAAAGACTCAAAGTTATGTACCAGGAACACCAGATATGAAAGAGAAAACAGATGAAAAAACAGCACCTAACTTTGTTACTATTTTTAAGAAGTTTGATTACAGAGCGAATAAAAGTAAAATTAAAGATGCATCTGAATGGTTGTTTGAAATTATAGAAACTAATGAAAGTACAGCAGATAAATTAGATTTAGTAAAATATTTATTATACAAGGCAACAGGTCATAATTATGGTGTTACAGAATATGATTTTAGTGAATTTGAACCACAGTCATTCTCTGATGTTGAAGGAATTTGTGGAGGAACTTTACAGGAAAAAGTATGGTTTGCTTTGAAGAACTTAGGATATAGTGATGAAGCTGTTGCGGGAGCAATGGGAAATATCGACTTAGAATCAGGTGGATTTAAAGCTGGTGCAACAGAAAAAGGAGGAACTGGAATAGGATTAATCCAGTGGTCATATGAGAGAGCAGATCAATTAAGAGCCTATGCAAAGCATAAAGGCGTATCTTGGAAAGATGAAGATACACAAATAGAGTTTTTAATAGCAGAGATATCTGGACAAGGACCAGCTAAAAAATATTCATCACAAAGAAAAAAAGGATGGATAGGAGATGAAAAAGTTACAGGTACATATGAGCAATGGAAAAATGGAAAAACGATTGAAGCTACTACATTAGCTTTTATGAGATATTTTGAAAGTCCAGCAAGTAAAGTTACATATGATAAAGATGGAACATGGGGAGAATCAAGATTAAAAAGAGCTAAAAGATATTTAAAGGAATTTAAAGGAAGAGAAATGCCAACTTCAACAGGTGGAGGTTCTAGTCTACAAGTAGCAAATGGAACTTCTGCACAAAAATTGAAATTCCTGTTCCCAGGAGGAACACCAAAAACGGACAGTGGACTAAGAAAATATATGTCAACAGTTGATGTGGCACTAACAACTAAGAACGGCAAGAAAACCACTGGAAAATTGACAATCCATAAGAAATTAGTAGTTGATGTACAAGATGTCTTTAAAACAGCACAAGCAGGAGGTTTCAAAATTTATGAAGCTGCTGGATACTGTTTCAGACGTATGAACAATGGTGGAAGTGGAAATTTATCGCACCATTCTTATGGAGTAGCAATTGATATTAATGTAAGAGAAAACTATTCACATAGAGGGTCAACTATATATGCAGGTTCATTCTGGAACCCATCTAAAAGTCCGTATTCAATTCCAAGAAATGGAGTTTTAGTAAAAGCATTTAAAGCAAAAGGCTGGAAATGGGGAGGAAACTGGAGTGGAAACTACCAAGACTACATGCATTTCTCATTTACCGGACATTAAAAAAGGAATGATGAAAATTGAAAAAATTAAAAATTATTATAATTATTTCTATCATTATAATTATAGCAATTTTAGGAACAATCCTATTCCTAAATTTTAGAAAAGAAAATATTCCAGAAATAGTAGAAATAGAGGAAGAAATAGCACATGCAGGAGAAGAAGAAGACAATTCAGATATGGTAAAGGACGCTACCAAGTTCTTTACCGTAGCTTCTTGTGTTTCACAATATCTAGATATTATTAATGAGAAATCAAGTATTTATTATGGATATAATGAAAATAATGAATATACTAGAATAATGGATCCGCAAGAAAATATACAAGAAATATTAGCTAATCCTGACAAAAAGGTAGAATTATTAGAAGAAAAAGTAAAATTTATTCCACTACAAATGAGAATGGTTGCTAATGAAAGTACCGAAAAATATTTAGTTTATGGAATGATACAAAACTTAGATAATGAGTACAAAGGTGATATTTATACCTATGTAACACTTTGTCCAGAAAATGCAACTTTTTCAATTGAACCAATAGAAGAAAAACCAAAAGATATTAAGGAAATTAAATTTTCAAATGAAGAAGAAATAATAGAAGAAAAAGCAAGTAATTCATATGAAGAAATTGAAGTAGATGATGAATACTTGTGTCAAGAATACTTTGATATCTATAAAAGTCTTTCTTTAGCAAAACCAGAAAAAGCATATGAACTATTAGAAGAAGAATACAAAAAGCAAAGATTTGGAAACTTTGAAACTTATCAAAAATACATAAGTGACAATCGTGAAGAACTAGAAAAATTACGATTAACACAGTATTTGGTAAATGACAACGAAGAATATATGCAATATGTATGTAAAAATCAGTATGAAAATTTAGTTATATTTGATGAAATGGCACTTATGAATGTTAAAATTAAATTAGATACTTATACCATACCAACTGATAAATTTAAAACAACATATAACTCAACAAGTAACCAAAAAAGAGTTATGATGAATGTAGACAAATGGATACAAATGCTAAATAATCGTGATTATAAAGCAGCTTATGAAGTACTAAACGAAACATTCCGTAACAATACTTTTGGTTCAGAAGAAAAGTTTGAAGCTTATATAAAAGAAAATTATCCAAATCACTATACAGTAGAGTTTTCAACTTATTCAGATGAAGATGCAACACATGTACAAAAAATTAAATTAAAAGATATTGCAGAAGAGAAAGAAGAAAAAGAATTAGAAATTATCATGCGACTAGAAGAAGGAATTGATTTTGTTATGTCATTCAATTAGGAGGCATTTATGATAGAAATTAAAAAAATAGGAAAATCCTATGAAAAAGGAAAAAAAGTAATAAAAGAAATGTCTTTTGACATAAAAGATGGTGAAATCTTTGGATTTTTAGGACCAAATGGAGCAGGAAAAACCACTACTATAAAAATGATAACCGGAATTCTAGAAATAGACGAAGGAGACATTTTAATTGACGGAAAAAGCATAATAGAAAATCCAGTAGAAGCCAAAAAACAAATCGGGTTTGTATCTGACAATCCCGATATGTTTTTAAAATTAAAGGGGATAGAATATTTAAATTTTATGGCTGACATTTATGAAATACCCAAAGAAGTAAGAGAAAAAAGAATAGAAAATTTAGCAAAAGAACTGGGAATCTATGAAGTATTAAATGATAAAATGCAAAGTTATTCTCATGGTATGAGGCAAAAGATTATCATTTTATCAGTATTGTTACACAATCCGAAAAATTGGATATTAGATGAACCATTAACTGGCTTAGACCCAGAATCTGCATTTTATTTAAAAAATAAAATGAAAGAGCATGCAAAAGCTGGAAATAGTGTGTTTTTTTCCACACATATTTTAGAAATTGCGGAAAAGCTATGTGATAGAATAGGAATTATTCATCATGGTGAATTAATTTTTGTTGGAACATTAGAAGAAATGAAAAAAGAAGTAAAACAAAATGCTTCTTTAGAAGAATTATTTATGGAGATAACGAAAAGAAATGAATAAAATAATAAGTTTGACAAAAGTATTTATGAAAGAATATTATCAAAACTTTTCTATTTTCGATCCAGAAAAAAAGAAAGTGAATAAAAAATCGATACTTTTTTGGCTAATGATTATCGTTTTTTTTGGCATGGCTTATGTTAGTTATGAAATAATTATATTCTTAAAACAAGTAGGACAAGCAGAAATATTTTTGAACTTATATTTTTTTATATTAGCTATGTTTCTGTTATTCCAATCTATTCTAATGTGTGCCAACATTTTCTTTTTTTCAAAAGATTTAGAAAATGTTCTACACATGCCGATTCAGCCAATCGAGTTATTACTAGCCAAATTTAATACGATGTTAGGGATGTTATATGTAACAGAAGGAATTTTAGGATTCGTGCCATTAACTCTATATGCTCTATTAACCCAAGCGTCGTTTTTATTCTATTTTTGGGAGATTATTATTTTAGTTATCTTTCCGGTTTTTTTTGCATTAGTAGTAAGTATTTTTGTATTAGTAATGATGAGATTTGTAAAATTTATGAGAAATAAAGAAGTCTTTCAAATATTAATAGCAATCGTTTTAATAGTAGTATTTATTTCCTTAGAAATGGTTGTAATGAATGGACTATTTCAAATAAAAAGTGAACAACAATCTTTTGAGCAAATTACTACCTTTAGTGAAAAAACGGAAAAGATAGGAAGGAACTTTTTCGTGATAAATCCAAGTATAGCAATATTAGCAAATCCTACCAATAGTAAAATCGTATTATTATCTTTAGGAAAGCTAATTTGCTGTAATGGAATTGCTACTATCGTTTTTCTTACAATTGGAAAAGTGACATATATAAAAGATATTTTAAGAAGTATGGTAAGTAAAACAAAATCTTCTAAAAAGAAAAGAAAAACCAAATATGCTATTACCATGCACAGTAGCCGAAAAGCTTATATCTTAAAAGAATTAAAAATGTTATGGAAAGAACCAGCATTTTTTATGCAATGTATTTTTCCCGTTGGGATGATTTTAATAACAGGAATAATGGGAGTAACAACAATATTACCTATTCTAACAGAAATTATGAAGGAGGAAACCATTCGTCAAGAGCTACAAAATATGTCTTTGAATATAGAAATGGTATGTTATCTATTAATTGTATTACAAGTATTATTTTCGATTTCCAATATTTCTTTAACAGCGGTTTCAAGAGAAGGAAAAAGTGCAATTTTTATGAAACAAATACCAATTTCCTTTTATCAACAATTTCGATATAAGAATGTTCCTCAAATTTTATTAAATATGGTTGTTTCTTTTATTGTGTTAGGAATTGTTGGATATGTAATACCTATATTTGATATCATTTCTTTGATTATGATATTTGCTATTTCTATGTTAATAAATAGTATTAATAGTTATCTCATGTTAATCGTGGATTTAAGGAGACCAAATTTGGATTGGGATACGGCTTATTCGGTTGTTAAAAAAAGTAATAATAAGTTTTTCCAATATGCTTTTATGATTATCAATGTGTTGTTTTTATTGTACGTTGCTAAGTGGTTGGAAGGAATCGATTTAAAAGTTGCTTTATTAGCAGAGATGATAGTTTTTGCAGTTATCTTTTTGGTAATTGATCGATGTGTTAAAAAATGGCAAGGTAAACTTTTTAATAAAATCATGTAGAAACAAAAGAAAAAAAAGGGGGATTTATAGTAAATGAAGATTTTTACAAAAGAAGGTATATGGAAAAAATTAGTGATTTCTTTTTTAATCGTTTTTTCACTTCAATATACAACAGCCAAAACGGTTTATTCTGCCGATGCATTAGAGTTTGGAGGCAAACTAGTTAGCCCAGTAGCATCACTATTAGTGGCTCTACGGAGATGGAGCTATGTATATTTTGCATTCTTCTATATTAGGAACAGAGGGGGATGTATTGATACCAATTAAAACAAGAGCAGGTAATTTAGAAACGATAGCAAGAATGTTTTCATTTGGTGCTGGAGGGTTACTTCTTATGGAAATATATACTATTAATACGATACTATCAGAAACAATATCAGAGAATCTTATAGATCTTCCAGAGGGAGTAAATAAAGTATTAGATGTTGCATATGGAGAAGGAGCTGTAAAAACTGTTCTTTCTTGGTATGGAGCTAATATGTTACCAGTGACGCTATATTTACCAACTTATTCTTATACGCCAGAGGAAATTTTTAAAGGAAGAGTTGCTGTATTTGATGTTAATTTCTTTAAAAACAAAGAAATTAAAACATGGACTTCAGAAAAACATAAAAATATAAAGATACAATATTATGAAGATGAAAATGGAAAAGAATTATTTAAAGATGAGAATGGAAACAGTATAAGAGGACATTTAGCATCTGCAGGAGATGAAATGCAACGTGAAATTACTCGCACAATAGGTAGATGGTATAAGACCATTCGAAATATTTGTATTGTAGCTATGTTATCTATATTAGTATATATAGGAATTAGAATTTTATTATCTACTATTGCAAGTGATAAAGCAAAATATAAGCAAATGTTAGTAGATTGGTTTATGGGATTATGTTTGTTATTTTTAATGCATTATATTATGGCTTTTTCTGTTGCAATTGTAGAAAAAATAACTGATATGGTAGAATCAGCTGAACCGTTAGAATATTATAGTGTATTGTTACCGAAAGATGAAACGCTAAAAGAAGCATTTGAAGAAATGGAATTAAAAGAATATGTAACAGAGACAGATAAAAATTATGCTTGGAATACAAATTTAATGGGATACCTAAGAGTGACATTACAAATGCAAACAGCAGGAATGAGGTATGTAGGAGAAGTAATTTGTTTTCTAATACTAGTAGTTCTTACTATTATGTTCACTTTTATGTATTTTAAGAGATTTTTATATATGGCATTTTTGACTGTAATATCTCCTTTGGTAGCACTTACTTATTGTATAGATAAAATAAACGATGGAAGAGCACAAGGATTTAATACATGGTTTAAAGAGTATATTTTTAATTTATTAATACAACCAATGCACTTACTTTTATATTATATTTTAATATCATCTGCATTTTCAATGATGGGAAAAAATATTGTATATAGTATCGTTGCCCTTTCTTTTATGCTACCAGCAGAAAAATTATTAAGAAACTTATTTGGATTTGAAAGAGCCAAAACACCAGGAACAATAGGAAATACTGCTGTAACAGCAGCTATGATGGGAGGTATTCATAAACTAACTGGAATGGCAGGAAGAAATAGGAGAAAAACTACGGAAAAAGAGAAAGAAGAAGAGGCAGCTTCCAATAATTATAAAATACATAGCGTAGACATGCCAGAAGATATATTAGAAGAGAAAGATGAGAAAGAAGCGAATAGCACAACATTTAATCCACAATTTGATTTAGAACAAGAAAAGATTAATCAAGAGAAAATAAGAGAAGTAGGTTTACAACCAGATATGTGGGAACAAGAAATATTAGAGAATACGGCAAATGAACCTGAAAAAACAAGAAAATTAAGTGGAAGCAAGAAAGCTATGAACTTAGCAAAACAAGGTAGAGCAATTACAGCAGCAACCAAAGTAGCAGGAAAACGTATCTTAAAAGCAACGCCAAGAACATTAAAAGGAATTGCTACAGGAATTGCTGTAGGAGGAGCAGCAGCTATAGCAGGTACAGCAGCAACAGCGGTAACAGGAGAACCAGAAAAAATAGCAACAGCAATATCAGCAGGAATTGCTGGCGGTTATGTAGCAGGAAAAACAGCGATGCATAGTAAATTAAGTGATAGAATAAATCCAGAAATAAAAAAAGCATATTATAGAGAATTAGAAAAAGAGGAAGAAGAGCAAGAAGAAATAGAAACAAATGCGTATTATAAAGATTTATATAAAGAACTAGAAGAAGATGAGGACAAGTAATTAAAAAATAGGGGGAATAACAATGCATAATTTCATGAGATATTGTAGGCAAAATAGAAAAACAATAGGAGGAGTTATTATTGTTATTTCCTTTCTTTTTTTGATGGGGCATTTATTTTTGTCACAAGAGAAGAAAGAAAAAGTGATAGTAAATAATAATGTAAAAATAAATTTAAACCAGAATACATCTAAATTAACTACAAACCAATCAACAGTAACTGGAGAAACAATTGCAACACAAATTTTAAAGAATAGGGTAGAAACAATTGATCAGTTTCTTTCCCATTGTAATGAAAAAGAGTTACAAGAAGCCTATGCGTTATTAACAGATGACTGTAAAGAACAAATGTATAAAACAATAGAAGATTTTGAGAAACAGTATTATAAGCCAAACTTTGAAGGTGGAAATAAAACTTGTTCTATTGAGAATTGGACAGGAAATACTTATAAAATAAAAATAGTGGATAACTTATTAGAAACAGGAAAAAGCAATGAAGGATATACAAAACAAGACTACATTACTGTAAAAAAGGAAGAAGACCAATATAAATTAAACATTAATCAATATATTGAAAAAATAGAACTAGAGCAAAAAGCGGAGAAGCTAAATATTAAGGTACAAATGTTAGAAAAACATCAATATATGGATTATGAAACTTATACACTAAAAATAACCAACAAAAACGAAGAAAAAATTCAATTAAAAACACTCTATTTACAAGATGAGAATGGATTAACTTATCCAGCTTATATGAATGAATTAACAGAGCCAATGTTAACAGTAGAAGCAGGGCATGTAAGAACAATGACGGTTAAATTTTATAGTAAATATATATCAACAAAGGCGATAAGAGCAATGATTTTTTCTGATTTAAAGATAAAAGAAGAACAAAATCCATTTCAATTAATTGTGAATTTATAAATAAAGTAAAATAGGAGGGAATAAATGGAAGATGAGGAAAAAGTAAAAGAAGTAATAAAAAAAGCAGTAAAACTTATTATAAAAGTAATTCTTATTCTTATTAAAATAGTATTTGCCTCAATTATACCAGCCTCTATTTTATTAGGTGCCTTTGTCTATTTTTTAACTATGGGAGATGGAGAAAGAAGAGAGGATGACGATAGTAGTGTACCATATGTAGCTTCAACCTATGTCAATCAAGTTACACCACAAACAGATGGAACACTAAAAAGTACAAATTCAGTGCAAGAATTATGGGATAAAATGAAAGCAAATGGAGCTAGAGTAGACGAATATTTAGATACACCAGAAGAATTAGCAAGACTAATGAAAGCAGAAATTGTAACCAAATATCCAGACACTCGAAAAAATCCAGATAAAAAAATAGAATGGGAAACCATTATTAACAATTCGGAAGAATTACAAGGAATTATAAAATTTAAAAGAGGAAATAATACATTAACCTATGTAGATCCAGAAACATTTAATAAATGGGTGAAAGATAAAAATAAAGAAGCATTATCACATTTCACATTAAGTAAAAAAGAAGAGGAAGAAGGGCATGTGGTTACAATTGCTACATCGAAGCAAATAGATACAACAATAGAAGGAAATGATCCTGAAGTAAAGAATGAAAAAAGCACACAATATGAAATGACAACAACTAATATTAATTATGAAGAAATGGTTAAACCCTATACTATGCCTTTTGATTTACTATGGTCATTTTTAGTAGTAGGGGAAGACAAAGAATTTGTATTTGCCCTAGCAGATTTAATTTATGAAAGTGATATACAAATTACGATATATGACAATACGGTAGTAAATACAGATATTGATGAATGGAAGCGTACAGAACAAACCAAAGCAGAACTAAATTGCGTACACGATCCTTGGAAAACAAATGACTATCATTATACCAAAACAGTTGTAACAACAACGAATACAGCGGTAGGAATTTTAACAAAGGCAAATGTGTGGATTGTAGACTACGAAAACAGTGATATACAAGAAGAAAATAAAGAAACAGAAGAAAAAAACGAGATAATCAAAGAAGATGAAAATTATCCAGAAATACCAAATCGAACAGGAGAAGCTAAGAAATTTCACTGTGAGCACGATAATCAAAATGCTAACATAGAACTTGTTAAATATTATGACAAAGATATCAATATTTATGATAAAGTAACCAATCGAGTAAAAACGAAAACCTATACAGCAGGAACGCCAACAATAAGAGAAAAGACAGAAGAAAAGGGAGACGAAGTAAACTTTGTAACATTATTTAATCGTCAAGAATATGAAAAAAATAGAAGTAATATATTAAATGTAAGTAGTTGGCTATTTGAATTAATAGAAAAAAATTCAAATACTAAAAATATGTTAGATACTGTAAAATATTTATTATATAAAGCTACGAATACAGACTATGGAAAAACAAAGATAGATTTAAAAATATTTTATCCTAATGAATTAATATCAGTAGGAAATGGTGACTATGTTGTACATACTGAAAAATCATCTTCCAATATTGTTATAACCGATATAGAAACTTTAAAAAAAGCATTCAAGGGATATAGTGGAAGTCAAGAATTAGAAAAACATGCACAAGAATTTTTAGACTTACAAAATCAATATAAAGTAAATGCTGTTTTTGCAGGGGCAGTTTCTATCTCAGAAACGAGTGCTGGTAGAGCGGGACATGCAGTTGATGGTAAAAACAATTGGTTTAACATAGAATGTACTTGTGGAAAGGAACATGGCAGATTTGAAACATATACATCAGCAAAACATTCTATTGAGGAATTCTACAAACAGATAGCAGTAAAACATCATTATTTTACAGAGGGAAGGTACACTGTTTCTGAAATTGGAAAAGTATATTGTGAAAATTCGACTCTGCCAGGAGGATGGATAGATACTACCATAGGGTATATGACACAAATGTTTCAAGCAATTAAGTAATAAGGAGAGAAATTTATGAGCCATTCAAAAAAGATAGTAAAAATAGTAATATCTGTTATTGCTATCCTTAGTATTGTTATCATTATTTTAGCAATACTAAAAAGCCAAGATAAGAAAAAAGAAGAAAATGTGAATGCGTTAGAAGAAAATATCCGAAAAGAAGAGCTAATAGAATATCAAGTAAAAGAGCTAAAAGACCCAAGTAGATTTTTTTCAGTGGAAAATTGTTTACAAAAGCAAGTGAATGAGAAATTCAAAGCGAAGGCTATGTATTGGCTAGAGGGAAAAACAATAGAAACCTACCTAGTGCAGGGAGAGAGTACTTATTATAAAGTAACAATCAATAAAGATAGCTTAAAATATGATATACAAGAAGTAGATAGTAAAACATATGAAACCGCTAAAGAAGGAAATATAGAGCAGGAGGAAACGAAACAAAATAGTAAAGAGGGATTTGAGTATTTAACTATTACAGAAGAAAAAATGTGTAGGATTTATTTGGAAAGATTTTCTGAATTGCAAATTAATAAACCAAAAGAAGCATACGAATTAATAGAGGAAACCTATAAAAAAGAAAGATTTCCTAACTATAAAAATTTTGAAGAATATGTAACCAAATTAAAAACTCAAATACAAGAAGGTGTGTTGTCAAAGTATTCTGTGCAACATTTTGATGATTATACAGAATATACTTTAGTAGATACTTTTAATCATTCTTATACAATTATTGCTACAGGTGTTATGAACTACAAAATTAGATTAGATAACTATACCATAAAAGTAGAAGATTATGATAAAAATTATGCTAAATTAAGTGAAGAAGAGAAAGTTGCTTCTAATATTTACATCTTTCTATCTATGATAAATATGAAAGACTATGAACATGCTTATAAATTATTAGATGACACATTTAAAAAGAATAATTTTAAAACATTAAATCAGTTTAAAGAATATATCAACAACAATTTCTTTCTATATAATATAGAGGTAGCAAAAGGAGAGATACAAGAGCAAGGAAAATTTTATGTTTATAAAACCAAAATAGCAGAAAATAATAGTAGAGCAGCTGAACAAAAAGATTTAACAATTGTAATGCAATTGAAAGAAGATAGTGATTTTGTAATATCATTTAGTTTTCTTTAAAAATAATGGGAAAATTTTAGTTAATAGAACTTGTAATTTTATGTAAAATGTGATAAAATAATAGCCGAAACAGGTAAACACTTTTTTCATAAAAAGGAGGTTGTCTAAATGTTGCACTTTATAAGTTCTATTATTGCATTGGGTTTCAATCTGCTGGTTCTGGGATTAGGCATTTTTGTGCTAAAAACAGAACTCAAAGAACCCATGTCAGAAAATGACAAGCGGAGGATAATTGCAGCCATATTACTAATCATGCTTTTTGCGATTGTAGTAGGGAACATTATCATTCGCAAATTTACAATTATAGCAGTAATAGTAATAGCTGTGATGATATATCGGGCAGCAAAGAAATCAAAAGAATAAAGACAACAAAAACTGGGTAGCTTTTATTGCTACCCAGTTTTTCAAATATTATTTAAAAAAATTTATAATTATATCAATCAAAAAATGAAAAATTTCATTTTCCTCATACAAATCAGCAAAAAGATTTTTAACAAAAGGAATTTGATAAATTAGAAGCAATACCAAAATAGTCAAAACAATAGCAATAAAAGTTTTAAAATAATCCTTAAAAGACTTCTTATAACGTATTTTATAACCACGGTTTTTCAAATCTTGAATATAAGCATCATAATAAGCCTTTTGTCTAGCCTGTTGCAACTGTTCTTGGTAAGACTGTTCCTGAATAGGTCTTGATGAATATTCTTGATAAACCTGACTTTGTTGTTCTGCTTGATAATTATTAGGGCTATATTGTTGTTGAGACGGTTGCTGATATTGTTGTGAAGAAGCAGAAGAAGTTTGTTCTTGTTGTTCCTCGCTTAAAAGCGAAGCATCATAACTATGACGTTTTTCAGTATTAGACAAAACTTCATAAGCCTCATTAATCTCCTTTAAAATATCTTCTGCCTCTTCCTTATTTTCCTCAGGCTGTAAATCAGGATGATATTTCTTAGCCAGTACCTTATAAGCCTTTTCAATAATTTCAGAAGAAGCATTTTTATTCACTTGTAAAATATCATAATAATTCTTTTTCATAAATAAAAAATCCTTTCAAAAACAATATATCATAAAATCAAAAAAGTTTCAATCATGATGTTTTTTGGGATGTTTTTTGGGACGGGGTCAAAAAACATCGCTTTCAAGTAGAAACATTTTAGGTGGAACTTCATAAAATTCATTAGGTGATGAAAATGAAAAATAAAATGGGTTTATGTTTTGCTGGCGGTGGTGTAAAGGGAGCTGCTCATATAGGCGCAATAAAAGCACTAGAAGAAAAAAATATAAAATTTGAATATGTAGGAGGAACCTCTTCACGGTAGTATTATTGCGTGTTTGTATGCGATGAATTTCAAAGCAGATGAGATGTATCAAATATTCAAAAAATACTGTAGGAAAATAAAATATGTTGATTTTGCTAATATTCTTAAATTAATAGTTGGATTACTTTTTACAGGACAAATTCAAATTGACGGTTTAAATAGTGGAAAATCGATTGAAAAATTAATGAATCAGATTGGAAAATCTAAAAAGATTACGAATATTTCTGATATTAAAATGCCATTAGTTATACCAAGTGTAGACCTGTGTAAGGGAAACGTAATTTGTTTTACTTCCTGTCAAAAAAGAAAAACATTTTCTGACCAAATAAAATACATAAATGATATCGATATTGGAAAGGCTGTTAGAGCAAGTTGTAGTTATCCAGTTGTATTTTCTCCTTGTTCTTATAGAAATCAAAAGCTAATTGATGGAGGAATTCGTGAAAATGTACCATGGAAGGAAGTAAAGGCGCTAGGGGCAGGTAAAGTATTAAGTATTATGTTTGATGATGAAGTGGAGCAAAATTGTGATAAAAATTTAATAGAAGTAGCAGGTCGCTCCATTAGTTTGTTAAGTAGAGAGCTTTCTAATTATGAGATGGAAGGTGCAGACTTTATTTTAAAGATTAAAAGTGATAAAGTTGGATTGTTAGATATGAGTAAAATTGATGAATTGTATCAATTGGGTTATAAACAGTCGAAAGAATTTATTGATAAAATTTTACAAACATGTTGAAAAAAGCAAATAAATATGATACCATGAAATCGCCTTCATAAAGGAGGTGATACAAATGAAGGATTTAACACAGCTATTGAAACTTATTCTTATACTAAAATTACTTAACTACATAGAAAAAGAGTAAGAAAAAACAGGGAACTGCAACTTCCCTGTTTTTTATACTTATGAAGGAATTAACACAATTATTTCCTTATCTGTTTTTAGTATACTACATATTTTATTCTATGTCAAGTTTTTGTAAAATATTCCTTATAAGGTTATACCATCATAATTAAACCAAAGCTTCGGTTTTATCTTCATTGTCTTCTTTAGGTATGATGATTTTTTCCTCCGTCCCCCAAAATCATGGCTTGCTTTTTTTCCAAATTATCTTTTGCAACTGTCATTAATAATTTGATACGGTTTGCTTGGTTTGCTTCACTAGCGCCTGGATCATAGTCGACAGGAGAGATGTTGGCGTCTGGGTATTTTTCACGGATGGTTTTGATAACTCCTTTTCCAACTACATGGTTTGGTAAACAAGCAAATGGTTGTACACATACAATGTTTGGGATATCGTTTTCAATGTATTCAATCATTTCTGCTGTTAAGAACCAACCTTCACCAGTTTGATTTCCAATAGATAATACGTCTTTTACTTTTTCTTCTAAGTGCCAAATATCACATGGTGGTAGGTAGTCTTTTTTGGAATTGGCTAGTGCTATTTTAACGTCTTTTTCTAAAATATCAATTAATTTGATAGCTGCTTTCATTAATTTAGCTGATTTTTTATTGATGTTTAGTAAGTTATTGAAAGTGATTTTATGAGTGCACATGAATTTTGCAAATCCCATAAAGTCTGGCAAAATAACTTCTGCTCCTTCTTTTTCTAGCAAATCTGCTACATAGTTATTTCCAAAAGGATGGTATTTAATTAGAACTTCACCTACAATACCAACTTTAGGCTTTTTAATAGAAGTGTCTAATTCAATTTTTTCAAAGTCATTAACAATGTCATAAATACTTTGTTTAAATTCTTTATTCGTAGACTTTTCTAATAACTTTTTACATTTTTCCATCCATATGTCAAATAGTTTTTGTGTTTCTCCTTTATGTACTTCATAAGCTCTATTTTTTGTTAACATTTTTTGTAATAAATCAGCATAAACTACCATTTTTAATAATCTTTCTGCTAAAGGAATAGTTAGTTTAAATCCTGGCATTTTTTCCATACCAACAATATTGAAAGAGATAACTGGGATATGCTCAAATCCAGCGTCTTTTAAAGCTTTTCGGATAAAACCAATATAATTGGTAGCTCTACATCCACCACCTGTTTGTGACATAATTAAAGCAGTTTTATTTAAATCATATTTTCCAGATTGAAGTGCTTCTATCATTTGTCCAGTTACTAAAATAGATGGATAACAAGCATCATTATTAACATATTTTAATCCTGTTTCTACTGTTTTTTGGGTGCATTCTCGTAATAATTCAACATGATAACCAGAAGCACGTACAGCAGATTCCAGTAATTCAAAATGAATTGGTGCCATTTGTGGAATTAAGATAGTGTAATCCTTACGCATTTCTTTTGTAAAAATTCTTTTCTTAATACCATAATCACCTTTACTTTGTTGTTCTTGCCTTTTTTCTTGTTCACGTTTTTTCATACTAGCTAATAGTGAACGAATACGAATTCTAACAGCTCCTAAATTATTGACTTCATCAATTTTAATTAAAGTATACATTTTATGAAAGCTTGTTAAAATTTCTTCTACTTGGTCTGTTGTTACTGCGTCAACTCCACAGCCAAAAGAATTTAGTTGAATTAATTCTAAGCAATCATGTTTTCCAACAAAATCTGCTGCAGCATATAGTCTTGCATGATATACCCATTGGTCAACAACTCTGATAGGTCTTTTAGCTTCTGTCTTATCACAGACACTATCTTCTGTTAGCACACTAAGTCCTAAAGAAGTAATTAAAGTATCAATACCATGATTGATTTCTGGATCTACATGATAAGGACGTCCTGCTAAAACAATTCCTTTTAAATTATTTTCTTCTAAGTATCTTACTGTTTCCGTTCCTTTGTCACGGATATCCTTTTTACATCTTTGATATTCTTTTTCTGCTTTTTCAGCAGCTTCTAGTAATTCGGCTTTGGTAAAATGATATTCTTTAAATTCTTCTAGTTCCATGATTTTTTTAACTAGATTTTTCTTTTCAAAAGGTAAAAATGGATTTAAGAACTTAATATCTTCTTTTTTCAATCCCTCTACATTATTTTTTAATACCTCAGAGTAAGAAATAACAATAGGGCAATTGTAATGGTTATCTGCTTTTTCATATTCTTTTCTAGAATATGGAATACAAGGATAGAAAATAGTTTTAATTCCTTGTTCTAATAGACTTTCGATGTGACCATGAGAAAGTTTTGCTGGATAGCAAACAGACTCAGAAGGCATAGATTCCATTCCTTTTTCATACGTTTTGCGTGTACTCTTTTCAGAAAGAACCACACGGAAACCTAAGCTAGTTAAAAAAGTAAACCAGAATGGATAATCTTCATACATATTTAAAACTCTTGGAATTCCTATGGTTCCTCTTGTTGCAAACTGTTCTTCCAAAGGTTTGTAATCAAAAAGTCTTTCTTGTTTATATTGAATTAAGTTTGGTAATTTCTTAGCTTTTGTAACAACTCCAGCTCCTTTTTCACAACGATTACCAGATACATGAATTTGTCCATTGCTGAATTTATTAATAGTTAATTTACAATGATTTTCACAATTGTTACAACGTGTATGAGTTATTTTAATTTCTAATTTATCTAATTCTTCTGTTTTTAATATAGTAGATTGATATTCCATATCTAAATTAGATTCATATTGTTCTTTGGATAAAAGTGCCATTCCGTAAGCTCCCATTAATCCAGAGATATCTGGTCTAACTACATTTTTGCCAACAATTAATTCAAAAGCACGTAAAACAGCATCATTATAAAAAGTACCACCTTGAACAACAATATGTTTTCCTAATGTTTCGACATCTCTTACTTTCATAACCTTTTGGATAGCATTTTTGATAACGGAATAAGATAAACCACTAGAAATATCTCCAACTGTATATCCTTCTTTTTGAGCTTGTTTGATTTTAGAATTCATAAATACCGTACATCTAGAACCTAAATCGACGGGTCTTTTGGCATTTATGGCTTCTTTTACAAATTCTGCAATTTCTATATTTAAACTCTTAGCAAAAGTTTCAATAAAAGAGCCACAACCAGAAGAACAAGCTTCATTTAACATGATATTATCAATGGAACCATCTTTCATACGGATGTATTTCATATCTTGTCCACCAATATCAACAATAGAAGTCACATTTGGTTCAAATGTTTTAGCAGCAGTATAATGAGCAATGGTTTCAATTTCATTTAAATCAACATTTAAAGCAGTTTGAATTAACTTTTCACCATAGCCAGTAACACCACTATACCTTAAAATAGCCTTTGGAGGTAATACTTCATATAATTTTTTTAACATATTCATGACACTCTTTAGTGGATTTCCTTCATTATTTCCATAAAGAGAATATAATAATTTTCCTTCCTTATCGATTAAAACAAGTTTTGTTGTCGTAGAACCTGCATCAATTCCAAGATAACAATCTCCTTCATAATTTTCTAAAGAAGCTTTGGCAACAGTTGCTTTTTCATGTCTTTCTTTGAAAGCATGGTAATCTTCTTTATTTTTAAATAGAGGATCTAAAGGATGTGTAGTATTATCTTGTGAATTTTTTAAATTTTCAATTTTTTGGTGTAATTCATTAGGAGTAATCACTTCTGCATTAATAGAATCCAAAGCTGCACCTTTTGCTACTAGCAAATGAGCTTCTTCTGGTACAATAATTTCATCCTCTTTTAAATGTAACGTTTCAATAAAACGAGTTCTTAACTCTGATAAATAATTTAAAGGACCACCTAAAAAAGCCACATTTCCGCGAATTGGTCTACCACAAGCAAGACCACTAATTGTCTGATTTACAACCGCTTGAAAAATAGAAGCAGCAATATCTTCTTTAGCAGCCCCTTCATTAATCAAAGGTTGAATATCTGTTTTTGCGAAAACACCACAACGAGAAGCAATTGGATAAATCGTAGAATAGCTTTTTGCTAATTCGTTTAAACCAGCTGTATCCGTATGCAATAAAGACGCCATTTGATCTAAAAATGCTCCTGTACCACCTGCACAAGTACCATTCATACGTTGTTCAATAGACTGGTCAAAATAAATAATCTTAGCATCCTCGCCACCAAGCTCAATTACAACATCTGTTTTAGGAATATACTTTTCAACAGAACGTTTACAAGAAACCACCTCTTGAATAAAATTAACACCCAAAAACTTAGCAGCAGACATAGCACCTGACCCAGTAAGAGCCAAAGTAAATCTATTAGAAGGATACTTCAAAAGTAAATCCTCTAAAACCTGGCAAACCGTATTTTTCGTATCTGAAAAATGTCTTTGGTAATCTTTATATATCGTATTTTTATTTTCATCCATAACAATAATCTTTACAGTAGTAGAACCAACATCTAATCCAACATGTAAAACATCGTTACTACTATCAATATTATCTAAACTCTTCATGACAAAAACTTCCTTTCTGTACATAGAAAAAATCTATGTAACCCTACTCATTGTATACGGAAAACGTATTTTTGTCAAATGGAAAATATTGGGTGGTGAGCGGAGGATGATTTTGGGGACGGAGGAAAAAATCATGAATGAATAGCTATTCAACCATGATTTTTTCCTCCGTCCCCAAAATCATCTTCCGTCTTTGAAATTATTTTCAATAGTTCTAAAAAGGACAAACAAGTAATAAGATAGATAATAAATAAAAAAGAACAAGGAGGAAGCTATGAAAAGTAAAAAAATAGGAACTATTTTCTTTTTAATATTAGCTGTTATATTAATAGGGGGATACTTTGGAATAAAGTATGTTAAGAATAAAGAAGAAGCGGAAACAATAGTAGAAGAATACACACCACAGGAAGAAATTGCAGAGGATCAAGTAAGACAGACAATTGTTAGCTTGTATTTTCCAAATAAAGAAACAAATGAAGTTAATCCAGAGGCAAGATTAATTGATATTAAAGAGATTATTAATAATGCTCAAGAAAAGTTAGTAGAATTGTTAATAGAAGGACCGAAAAGTGATAAAAATAAAAAGATTATTCCAGAAGGTACAAAATTAAATAAAAGCTATTTAGAAGGAGACTGTGTGGTATTAGATTTTTCAGCTGAGTTTTTAAACTATGCAAAAGAAGAGGAAAAAGAAAAAGCAAATTTAATTACTTGTGTTGTAAATACGGTAACAGAATTGACAGAGGTTAATAAGGTAAAAATAATAATTGATGGAAATGAAAACGCAGAATTTAATGAGATATATACTAGAAAATAAAAAGTAACATAAAAATAGGTCTAGTAGTAGTTCTACTAGACCTAAACTAATCAAACTATTATGAATAAGTTAAGATTTTTTTCTAATTGTAATTGGAATTGCTATTATTAAGAATTCATATACAATAGAAAATATTGTTAAAAATAGTGCGTTTCTCTGTATTTCTTCAATAAGATTTGAAGTAGCAGAAATCCAAGCTTCTCCGTATATTGCATTTGATTTCTTGGTAGATTTTACAAAATTAGAATATGAATTATTGTAATTACTTTCCGCATTTATAATGGGAGAATCTAAATATAAGTTTTTTAAATAATTTGTTGTTCCTAAATTCCCAAAATAGGGAATATTTATTGGTGTCGAAGAAGTATCAACATTTGTGACTGTTATATTTGCGACTTTTCGTAGTTCTGTAAAACTAGAATAGGACGTATAATTCATATCTATTTCTTTCATTGGTTCAACAATTCGATTTTTTAAAGAAACGATAGGAATTAAGGTAATAATCTTTAAAATAGTAATTATTGATATAGTAACAATCATAATTTTTTCAATCTTACTTTTGTTAATATTACTAGAAATGTTTTTCTTGCAATAAATTAAATAAGCAATTAAAACTAATAATGAAAAAATAAGAATGAAAAAGCTAGAATTATTAAAGTATAAAATTGAAAATAATTCTACAAAAATTAATAATGCAACCATTATTCTATAATTAGCCGGTTTCATTTTAACACCTCTTTTTTATTTATATTAATATTTTAGCATTAAATAAATAAAATGTATATAGGATTTAAAAATTTGAATTATATTCACGTTTGACTTTTAGATAAATAGAATAAGAATATTACTTTCTCATAATCTTAAATAACTTAAAATACTTCCAATTATGTTGAAATGTATTTAAAAAGCATTCCACATCACGCAAAGAATTAATCGTATTCTTTTTACACAATTTAAAATCAAAAGATTTCTTAGGAGGAGATTTTTTATCTCCTCTATTATTTTCATTATTCTCGTTATTATCATTCAAAAAAATTCGATTCATTTTAAGCTCTCCTAACTCCAATTTTGCAAAAATATGTTTTTTATTGTATAATATGAAAGAAAGCCAAAAAAGTGAAGGAAAAGAAAATGGAGATAAAATTAAAAGAAAATGAAAAAATAGAAGACTTACAATACAAAAATCTAAAAATAATTCAAAACAAAAAAGGATTTTGCTTTGGAATAGATAGCATCCTATTATCAGACTTTGCAAAAGAAATCAAAAAAGATGCCAAAGTAATAGATTTAGGAACAGGAACAGGAATAATAGCAATCTTACTATGTAAAAAAACACAATTAAAAGAAATCATTGGCATTGAAAAGCAAAAAGAAGTCTATGAGATGGCAAAAAGAAGCATTAAGCTAAATCAATTAGAAAACCAATTTAAAATCTTAAATGAAGACATCTTAAACCTAACGAATAAGCTAGAAAAAAACACTTTTGATGCCATTGTAACCAATCCACCTTATAAGAAGAAAGACACAGGAATAATCAACGAAGAAGAAAAGAAAATTATTTCAAGACATGAAACAACAGCAACCCTGGAAGATTTTATAAAAGTATCAAAAGAGTTGCTAAAAGATAAAGGAGAATTTTATATGGTACATCGACCAGATAGACTGGTTGATATCTTAAGCCTTATGCGACATTACAAAATCGAACCTAAAATATTGCGTTTTGTATATTCAAATGAAACAAGTGAACCAAAATTAATTTTAATAAAAGGGATTAAAAACGCAAAGCCATTTTTAAAAGTGCAAAAAAATTTATATATTTATAACCAAAACGGAGAATATACCGATGAAATAAACCAAATATATGACAATGAAAGAGGAGAGGAAAATGGGAATTTTATATGTAGTAGCTACACCAATTGGAAATTTAGATGATATTACGCTAAGAGCCATTAAAGTATTACAAGAAGTTGATGTGATTGCAGCAGAAGATACAAGACATACGTTAAAATTGTTAAATCATTTGGAAATATCAAAACCATTAATTAGCTATCATAGGCATAATGAAGAGATAAAAACAGAAATATTAGTAGAAAAGCTATTAGAAGGGCAAGACATAGCATTAGTATCAGATGCAGGAACACCAGGAATTTGTGATCCAGGAGAAGTTGTCATTAAAAAGTGCATTGAAGAGAGAATTGAAGTAATTCCCATTCCAGGAGCTTGTGCTATGATAAATGCTTTGATTGCTTCTGGAATTGACACCAAACAATTTACTTTTTTAGGTTTTTTACCACTCAATAAAAAATTGAGAAAAGAAAAACTAGAAGAGATTAAAACATCTCAAAAAACAATGGTTTTGTATGAGGCACCTCATAAATTGCAAGCAACCTTAAAAGATTTATCTAATATTTTGGAAGATAGACAAATTGTGTTAGCTAGAGAATTAACTAAAATTCATGAGGAATTTATTAGAGGAAATATAGAAGAAATAATGCAAAAAGCAGAAAATCTAAAAGGGGAAATTGTTTTATTAATAGAAGGAACTAAAAAAGTAGAAGCGGAAAATAATTTTGAGAATTTGAGTTTAGAAGAACATTATAAACTTTATGAAAAACAAGGAATGGAGAAAAAAGAAATCATTAAAAAAATAGCAAAAGATAGAGGATTAACTAAAAATGAAGTTTATCAAAAATTTATATCTTAAAACAAAAAGAGAGAAATAAACAATTTCTCTCTTTTTGGAATCTATTTATTCTTGTTCCAATGTGCTTATTTTTTTAGCACAATCAGAACATATTAATTTATCGTTATAAGATAGTAAATCTTTGTTATTACCGCAGAATATACAATTTGGTTCAAATTTTTTCAACACAATAGAAGAACCATTCACATATATTTCGATTGGATCTTTTTCAACAATATTAAATTGGTTTCTAATTTCGATTGGAATAACAACTCTACCAAGTTCGTCTACTCTTCTAATAATTCCAGTTGATTTCATACATTCATCCTCCTTAAAAGTTATATTTTAACAATCCTTATGCTATTACTATATCACAAATAAAAATGCAGGTCAATTATATTGTAATAAAAAGTCAAGTTTTGAATAAAATTATTTAGGTGATAAATATGTTAAATACAATATGGCCTATCTTTATTTTAATATCTTTTTCCTATGCTATTTTTTCTGGAAACTTAGAACAACTCAATAGCAGTATTTTTGCGAGCACAAGCGATGCCATAAAATTATCAATTGAATTATTGCGGAACCATCTGTTTATGGAATGGTATTATGCAAGTTGCTAGCAAAACAAGTATAATAAGTAAATTAACAAATTTGTTAAATCCTATCATAAAATTATTATTTCCCGAAATGAAAAAAAATAAACAAGTTCAGCAAGAAATTTCAATGAATATGATTGCTAATATTTTAGGATTAGGAAATGCTGCAACACCATTGGGATTAAAAGCAATGAAATCCATGCAAAAAGAAAATGCTAAAAAAGATACACTAAGTGATTCGATGTTTATGTTCATTGTTTTAAATACAGCTTCTATTCAAATTATACCAACAACAGTAATAGCAATTCGAAATTCATTAGGATCAACCAACCCAACAGCAATTGTTTTTCCCGTATGGATTGCAACAATATGTGCAGCTATTGCGCGGAATTTTAACGGCTAAGCTATTAATTCAGTTGAAGCAAAGATAAGGAGGAACTATGCAACTCATTAATTTTTTATCAAGTTTAGCTATGCCATTCATTATTTTGGGAATTGTAACCTATGCTTTTTTAGAAAAAAATAAAGTTTTTGATGATTTTTTAGAAGGAGCAAAAGAAGGAATAGAAATTGTTTTTTCTATTTTACCTACTTTAGTAGGTCTTTTTGTTGCTATTGGTGCATTAAGAAGTTCTGGAATTCTAGATATTATCATTCATTTTATTACTCCTCTTTTAAATGTGTTTCATTTTCCAAGTGAAATTATGCCACTTGCCATGTTAAGACCAATTTCAGGAAGCGGTTCGATTGCAGTTGCAACAGATATTATGAAGAATTATGGTGTGGATAGTACGATTGGAGTGATTGCCTCTACTATAATGGGCTCTACGGAGACTACATTGTATACGATTGCTGTTTATACGAGTTGTGTCAAAATAAAGAAGACGAGGTTTGTTTTGCTTGCTTGTTTGATGGCTGATGTTGTAGGAATTGTTGTAAGTGTTATAATTTGTCAATTAATGACATAAAATCAAGTTTCGGCTTTTTGTCAAGGGGCGGTTACATGATATAATTTTGAAACACTGCGTAAGCGACCAAACGAGTGTAACGAGTGCGATTGGAGCAACCGACCATTACTTTCTATTTTTGGTGGTTGCGACACACAAAGTGTAAAAAATTATATCATGTAACCGCCCCTTGACAAAAGGCCGAAACTTGTTGATTTTTTATGTACACTATGATATAATGTAAGCCGTTAAGAAACTTTTAGAAGAGGCAATTGCCTCACTATCAACCTGTGTAAAGGAGGATTTCATTATGAGTAAAAACAACAACATGGTTCATTCAAATGGTACATCGAAATTAGCGTTATTACGCCAAAAACGGAGTATCCAGAAACAAGAGGTAGACATCGAAAAAGCAATCGATGGATTTGCTACAACACTTGACGACAAAAAAATGTTAGAAGAAATTGCCAAAAACTCTGCCAGTGTAGATTTGATTATTGATCGAAGTGGTTCAATGGATGGAACGGCGTCACCAATCGTAACAGAGATAAACCAATTTGCACTACGGCAAGCAGCCAAAATGTACACCACTAAACTTTCACTTACACTTTTTAACGAAAGTGTTTCGCAGGAATTTAGTCGGGTAGATGTAAGGGAATATATTCCTATTTCTCCATGGTATTGTAGAGAAGGAACCAATATCAATGATGCTGTAGTTGCGGCCATGGAAGCTAGCTATGAAAAGCGAATTAACCACAAATTGCATCTACTTATTACAGACGGTCAAAATGGATATAGCCTACATGATGAATACTATGTCAAAGAGCTGATTACTAAGAAACAGATGGCAGGCGAGCATGTTTTCTTGCTTTATAACAAGCGATATCAAGGTCGAGGAGATGCTAAAATTTATGCCATGCACTTAGGAATTGACAAAAATTTTGCTGTTAACTTTGACCGTAATGGAGATGGAATAAAAATCATTTTCCAGACCATCGAAGATGTATTAGATGGACTTCGCATGAATGGAGAAATTTCTAAAGACTGGGCAAGAGCAATTACAGCACATGCTGCCAATCCACTGGAAGTAAAAGCAAGAGAAGTCAAGTACCTTTGCTAATTCAAAAGAAAGAGAGGTAAGTAGTATGAATCCATATGAAGTTTTAGGTGTTAACCGAGAAGCAAATGAAAAAACGATAAAAGAGGAATACCGGAAACTAGCACGGAAATGGCATTCGGATTTATTTCACACTGAAATAGAAATTCAAAATGCAGAACTTAAGATGAAGGAAATCAATGAGGCATTTAGCATCTTAAAAGATGCTAAAAAACGAGCAGCCTATGATGCAGAACACCCTGTCACCGTAAATGTCTATGAATATTATGCTAAGAAGCAGACCAAAACTTCAAAAAAGACTTCGGCTGACCTTGAAAATGAAAAACAGAGAAAAGCTGTTTTACAATTTTTAGAGGTAGAATATCAGCATAAAGAGGAAATTTTTGAAATATTTGCTGAGATTATGGAAGGAGCCATCAAAAATGCATTTTCTGAAGAAGAATATGTAGAATATGTTGCATTAGCAATGGAAGAACAACAAGATTGCATCCAAAAAATTAAGCAAATCGTAGCCACTGCTAAGAAAAAACAGCTAAAAGGAATGGAGGCTAATTATAAAAAAGCAGAGCAGATAATGGAGGAGTTAATTCAAAAAGGAAAGGAGACACCAAAGTCAATAGAAGGAGTACGTTACCAGCAGGAGACCAAAAAGTTAGCTAAACGAATCCAGGCCTTAATGAAAAAACTCCCGAGTAGATTTCAAAAAATTACAGACTTTAATCTGATTGATATGACGTGGGAATTTGAAAATGATAACCAATTAAATTTGGCTCGTCAAAAACATCAAAAAGAGATTGAAAAGTTTCTGAAGGACATACAGTGGATATGGCAAACGGCAAAAGAACGAAAAATCTCAGTTGGAATGATTGAACTTTGTGACCAAGAAGGTTACCTGGAGAAAAATATTACTCTTGAAGAATGTAAGCAAAAAATAGAAGCATGTAAACAAGTTTCTGAGTTGAATTTACAAGGACTACGAGAGCAATTTTGGGAAACCGAATGTGAATATCGTAAAGACGAAATGGGACAAATTATTTTTTATGGATTAGATAATGCTTTTAAGGAAAATAAATATAATGGAACTTTTATCTGTCCTCCCCATGTAGACGGAATTTGGTGTACAGCATTATATTGGTTAGAAAAGGTAAAAGCTATATCCATTCCAGTTCATCTTATTAAAGAAGGGCAAGAAATTGAATTATCAAGTAGAGGATGTTTGGAAAAAATCATTTTGACATTTAGTACAAAAAGGCAGATAGTAGATGTTTCTAAACTAGAAGTAGAAGGAATAACTAGAAAAGGAAAGTACATTTGTTTTTATGAGCGTTATGGAAAAAGTAACTTTGTTTTAATCGATGAGAGCGGAACATGGGTATATGACGAGAAAAAGTTGTGTGAATTAAGTGGTGTACCAGTAGCGAAATTAAAAGAGGAAGAAAGAACAGGAATAAGAGAGAAAGCGCTGGAGGGCTACAGGTATTGGTGGAGAAATCACCAATTACAAATTCATACATGGGCACAAGTAACTAAAACACTTCCAAATTTTGAAATCATGAAACTTCTTCCCATATCAACAGAATCTGCAAAACAGTGGCTTAATAGGGACAAAACGAATCTAGAAGGGGTTTTAGCTAAAACGGAGGAAGCTTTAAGAGAAAGGGTTATTCGACTTTATATCGGTCTTGGTGCATTACAAGAAGAAAAACGTCATCAACAAGCAGAAAGGCTAATTACACAATTAGACGTTACTAAGATGTATCGAGGAAGATTAGAGCGTTTTCCACAAGAAAAGTGCTTAGGACAAGACCCTATGTTCTCTGTTCCAAAAGAAATGGTTGATTTGGTGGAAGAAAACAAAGAAAACGAAGACTTTTTGCCTTATGTTTTTGTATTTTTAGAAGGTTATCAACTGTTTTGTTCAGAGGCAAGAAAAGCAGGAATTCCACTTACGCCAAAATTTATCATAGCAATTGCTCCACAGTATATCTTTCATAAAAAAGTCAATGAGGATGAAAAAACAAGTAATTTTGTAAAAGAGCTGCTACAAGTAGAAAAACAAATAATACCTAAGCGAGCAGACAAAATACTTGGTTTGTACCGAAATTGTCGAAAACAATTGCAGGAAAACATCCAAAAAGATATTGTAGAAACACAGGATGCAGAGAATGCTAGCTTGACTTATCGATTTTTAGATTTGAACTCTTTGAAAAGTTATCGTATTTTTGAAGAAGCAATTAGAGTAAGACAGGGATTTATGGCAACGAAAAGCTTTTATGCGGTAGAAGCAGAAAATGTATTTTTGACAAATAATACACATGCTATAGAAATTTTAGATAATGAGCACAAACAAGAGGCTATAGTAATCTTAAATTTGCTAGACGAAGGTGAGTTATTTGCTGATATCATGTACTGTGAAAACAAAAGTGTAGAAGTGTTAGAAGCTGTTAGGCGGGCTTTAAAAGACCAAAAAAATGTTAACCAAAAGGTCACAGGAATTTCAATTGGAATGAATGAAGCACCAAGAACTAGCCGTTTTAATCAATGGCACGAAGTAGTAAAAGATGCTAAGGCAGATTGGTTACAAGAAGTAAGGTGGATTAAGTTTGAATATCGCTTCCACAATCGCATTTTAGGCACTTCCTATAAAGCATATCGAACAAGATTTGTGCTAGAAGGAAAACAACAATATTTGAGTTTACCACATCCGTGGGATAATCCTAAAATAAGTCGTAGAAACGAAAGAAGACCATATTACTACTGGTAAAAGCCAGTTGTAGAATTATGTCGAAAAGTTTTTGTTGACAAATGGAAGAAATTACAGTATAATTTCTTCCATGTTAACAAAAACTTTATTATTTATATCAATATTTTTCATTGTCAGAAAAATTATAATTTATCAATTCAGTAAAGAAATTCAAAGAAAAATTTCAAACTAATTTAATCGTTTTTATTTTTGTAGAGAAAATATTCCCCCATAAAACTGCTATAAATCCGTGAAATTATTTTGTTTAAGCCCCTTAAATAGGAATATTGTATTTTTATCTTTTGTATTTTCTCTACAAAATTAATATAAAAGAAAGAAAAAAGGTGAAACTTGTTAAAAATAAAAGAGAAATCTTATTTTTACTATAAAATAAAAATTGACATCAAAATTAAAATGAATTATTATATAAGGAGGAGATACATTGAAATTTATAACAAGAAGAACTTACTTGAAATATTTAGAAGGCAGCATCGTTGAATTATTAAAGGAAAAAGGAGAAGAATATCATTTAGAAGAGCAGGGGGATACAAAGTATAGTGGAGAAAGACTAAAAGAAATTGATAAAAAACATGACAAGATATTTAAGGTTATCTTGGGTAGAAAAAGAGAAATGGCAAACTTCTTAAATCAATTTTTAGAGTTAGGAGATAGCATAAAAGAGGAAGAATTGGTTCAATGTTCAGCAGAGTTTATCACGAACCAGTATAAAGATAAATATGCAGATATCATTTATAAGCTAAAAAATGAACCAGTATATTTTTTAATAGAACATCAAAGCACCATTCATAAAGAAATGATTGAAAGAATAGGAAGTTATGTACAAGAAATTATGAGAAAAGAAAAAGGACATGGAATTTATCCAGTTGTAGTGCCAGTTGTAATTTATACAGGCTTTCAAAAATGGAATGTACACACAAAATTTAGTCAAAAACAATATCAATCACAAAGATACCAAGAATATAAAATTAATTTATGGTATAACCTAGTAACAGTACAAGATTATACATTTGAAAAATTATTAGAAGTAGGAACCTTATTTTCAAGTATAATGATATTAGAAAAATGTAAAAGTATAGAAGAATTAATTGAAAAGATAAATGAAATTACGAAAATAATACAAAATAAGGAAGATAAAAAAATATTAATAGAAATCATCGAAAAAATTTTAGCACCTCGTATAGGAAAAGAAAACAGTGATATAATAATAGAAAAATTAAATAAAAAGGAGAGATTTGGTATGAGCCCATTAACTAAAATGTTGTTAGATTTAGAAATAGAAGGAGAAAAAAGAGAAAAAAGAGGACAAGAAAAAGGCAAAAAGGAAGGTAAAAGAGAGGGAATTACAGAGACAATTATAAAAACAGCTCAAAAAATGCTACAAAAGAAAATGCAAATTCAAGATATAGAGGAAATTACTGGATTAAGCAAAGAAGAAATAGAGAAACTAGAAAAATGTGTATAAAA
Organism: uncultured Clostridium sp.; assembly: GCA_947426525.1. GTDB lineage: Bacteria > Bacillota > Clostridia > TANB77 > CAG-508 > CAG-269. The sequence goes on from CANEEJ010000005.1 coordinate 36,745, forward strand.
CTATCGATGATAAGTTTCTCCATTTGAGATTTTAAAAGCCCTAAAAATTTGTTCCAAAAGAAAAACACGAATTAATTGATGTGGAAAAGTCATCTTAGAAAAGCAAACTTTTTCATGACAATTAGCCAATAACTCATTAGTCAATCCCAAAGAGCCACCAATAATAAAAGTAATCGAGCTAGAACTCATAGAAATCTTTTCAATTTGAGAAGAAAATTCTTCTGACGAAAATTGTTTTCCTTTCAAATCTAAAGCAATTACATAAGAATCCTTTTTTATATGGCGAAGTATATTATTACATTCTTTAGACTTAATATCATTCGATAAAGTACCATTTAATTTGTCTGGTATTTTTTCATCTGGCAACTCTAAAATATTTAATTTACAATAACGAGATAGTCTTTTACTATACTCATCAATAGCAGATTTTAGATAAGTTTCTTTTAGTTTTCCTACACAAATAATTTGAATTGTTAACATTTTTTCCTCCTTTTGAGACACTTAAGACCTGTCCCCAACTGTCTCAAATTGTAATTAATTTACTAGAACAGTCTCTACTTGCTACATTTAAGCCAACGGAATTCGTGTTAAAACATTGATTTGTGATTAATTCATCCATAACCGTTTGGTAAGCCAGTTCTGGAAAATTACTTTCTTTACTTAAATGACCTAACATAGCATTTTTTAGACCAGATTGTAACAAATGAGAAATTGTTTTTCCAGCCATTTCATTTGATAAATGTCCAGTAGGACCTGCAATTCTAGATTTTAAAGGAAAAGGATAAGAAGAACAACGTAGAACTTCTGGGTCATAATTTGATTCCAACATAACAAATAAGCTTTCTTCTAATCTTTTCAAAATATCATTTGTCATGTGACCAATATCAGTAGCAATACTAATTTTCTTATCATCTTTCCAAATATTAAATCCACAAGGATTAGCTGCATCATGAGGAATAGAAAAAGGCTTAATCTCTAAATCCTTAATAGAAAATTTATCACATACTTTGAAAGTATTTATATTATTACTATTTATTTTATCTCTTTGTTTTGGCATAGCATCCAAAGTTTCTTGATTGACAAATATGGGTAAGTCAAACTTTTTAGAAAAAGTACCTAGACCTTGCACATGGTCAGAATGTTCATGGGTAATTAGAATACCATCCAAAGAGGATGGTTCTATATTCATATCCAATAAGGCATTTTCAATTTTTCTACTACTTACACCAGCATCAATTAAAAGTTTAGTGTTTTCTGTTTCTACAAATAAACTATTTCCGCTACTTCCACTATATAAACTACAAAAATTAAACATGATTATTTCCTTTGTTATGATTGTTTTGTTACAATTCACGGTCATTAATTTTCTATACAAATTTATTATATTTTGTGAATTGTATAAATTATTATAATTACTCTGTTACCCTTTCAATTTTAGCACCAATACTTCTAAATTTCTCTTCTATATTCTCGTAACCTCTATCAATATGTTCCAAATTATAGATTTCAGTCGTACCTTCAGCAGCTGTTCCAGCAATAACAAGAGCAGCACCAGCCCTTAAATCAGAAGAATAAACAGGAGCACCTGTTAACTTTTTAACACCCTCAAAGAAAGCAGACTTTCCTTGTGCATTAATTTTAGCACCCATTCTATTTAACTCCTCTGTATATTGAAATCTAGAATCCCAAATACTTTCATGTATCATACTATTTCCATTTGCCAAAGACAACACCACTCCCATTTGTGGTTGTAAATCAGTAGGAAATCCTGGATAAGGTAATGTTTTGATAGTTGCTTTAGTTGGTCTTTTATTACACCAAACACGAATACTATCAATATTATCTTCTACATTTCCACCCACTTCAATAATTTTAGCAGTAATAGACTCTAAATGTTTTGTAATACAATTTTTAATAACTAAATCACCTTTTGTTGCAACAGCAGCTAACATGAAAGTACCAGCTTCAATTTGATCAGGAACAACAGAATAAGTTGCATTTCCATGTAATTTTTCTACTCCGTTAATTTTAATAACATCTGTTCCAGCACCTCTAATGTCAGCTCCCATCGTATTTAAAAAGTTGGCAACATCTACAATATGAGGCTCTTTTGCAGCATTATCAATAATTGTTGTACCTTTAGCTAAAACAGCAGATAGCATAACATTGATGGTAGCACCAACAGACACAATATCCATATAAATAGGACATCCTGTCAATTTTTTAGCCTTTGCATAAATCGTACCTTTTTCAACAGTTACAGTAGCACCCAATCTTTCAAAGCCTTTAATATGTTGGTCAATTGGTCTAGCGCCAAGCTTACAACCACCTGGCATACCAACTTCAATTTCTCCTTTTCTACCAAGCATAGCTCCAATGATATAATAAGAAGCTCTAAATTTACTAGTTAAGTCCAAAGGAGCCTTTGTAGTTGTTAAATTTGATGTATCTATTGTGATGCTATTTGGTGTATTCCAAGTTATTTTAGCACCTAATTTTTCTAATATTTCACAAGATATTTTAATATCACTTATATTTGGTAAATTTTCAATCGTGCAAGTACCATCTACTAAAAGTGTAGCAGGTAAAATAGCTACGGCAGCATTTTTTGCACCACTAATTGTCACTTCACCTTTTAAAGGTGTTGGACCTTTTACAATTAATTTTTCCAATTCCATAACCCCCAATAGTATTGTTTGCATAAAAATAGAGTGTATTAAACTTAACACTCTATTACATTTTAGAATATATCACAAACTAGATACGATTGCAATACTTGTCCTATTTTTTTGCCGTAATTAAACCGTTATTTGCAAAAAATTCTAATAATTTAAATTTGAACTGAATTTCATTTTGTGATTGGTCAGAAATAAGAGCAAATTCTTCTTCTGTTAAATTTTCTTCCATCAGTTCTTTGGACTCCTCAGGAACTACACCAGAAGAAATATCAACAAAACATAGAGGTGGAAACATGACACACCACCAATTTTGTCCTTTAGCTTCTCCAATTTCTACTCTAAGAGCGTCATAATAACCTGCAGGAAGAGAAATATCTCCATAGGTTTTAGTTGGGAATTCAAAATTACCAATATTAATTTTTACAGAGTAAGAATAGCCTTCATTTTTTATTGTGTCCCTAGCAATTTTTTCAAAAGTATCTTTATTTTTTTCTACAATTGAGATAGCTTCTTCTTTTGATGTTGTATCTTTACAAATAGAATTCATATAATTTAGTAAACTGTCACGTACTTTATATTTTAAATTTTGATCTTCTTTACTATCACTGTTAGCTAAAACATGTAAACGAAAAACACTGTTAGCAATATCGGTTGATATATTTTGTGCATAAGAAATAGCACAAATAGATGTATATAGGAATAATAAAAAGCTTAAAATAATTACCATTTTTAAATTTTTTTTCATATGTTTTCCTCCTCTTATTATTAATTATTAACAATTTAGAAAATTTTATACTAAAATAGGAGAAAAATTGAAAAGTCGAAAAATGTAGGAAAATTTTATTTGAAATAATATTGACATATTTGTAAAGAAATGGTAAAATTTACCAGTAGCTAGAAAAAAATAAACTTTCCGTAAGGTTTTAGAGATTGGAAGGGAGAATTTAAAATGAAAAACGAAAATACAAAAGAAAAAATATGTGCTTTTTATGCAAGTGATTATCACTTCGAAATGATAAGCTTACCTTATATCAATAATAAAATGGAAAAAGAAGAAATCATTATCTTAACCGAGAATAATTTAGAAGAAACCATGAAAACATTTTTAACTAAAATAAATTTTAAAGAAGACAAGAAAGCAAAAATATTAAAATTAAATTGGAAAAATGATGACTTAACAAAATTTAAAGAAATCAAAACAAAAACTAACCAAGAAAAAGATGTAACAATTTTTGTTAAAGGAAAAGAAAACTATGTACATAATGTTAATCAAAACATAGAAAAATGGATACCAGAAGAAAAACATGTTAAAATTATAGATTGTTATGAAATAGAAGAAGTAGGAGAGAAGTTAGATAATATAATGGACCAATATCAAAAAATATTGGGGACAAGTGGAGAAAAAGAAATCGAGAAAATATAAGAAAATGGTTGCTAATTTTTTTAAAATAGTGTATAAATAGTAAAAGACTGAAAATAAAAGAGTATGAGACAGAGCAAGAAAGGAAAGATAGCGATGGACTTAAAAGCAGAAGAAATGCAAAGTATTTTAAAAAAATATGGGCAAGAACATTTATTGAACCATTATGAAACATTAGATAATACACATAAGAAGGAATTATTAAAACAAATAGGAGAAATTGATTTTGAATTAATTAATAGTTTATATAACCATACAAAAAAGAAAGAAAAAAACGGAAATGACGAAATCACACCAATTGATTATTTAGACAAATATAAATTATATGATGACTATAAATATTATGAAAATATAGGAAAAAAAGCAATTAAAGAAGGAAAATTAGCAGCAGTAACTATGGCAGGAGGGCAAGGAACAAGACTAGGACATGATGGTCCAAAAGGAACCTATGACATTGGACTAGATTCTCATAAATCTTTATTTGAATTACTATGTGATACCTTAAAAGAAGAAGGAAAAAAATACGGTGTTACCATTCCATGGTTCATCATGACAAGTAGAGAAAACAATAAAGCAACTCTAGACTTTTTCGAAAAACATAAATATTTTGGTTACCAAAAAGATAAAAATATCTTTTTCTTCATCCAAGGAGAATTACCAATGATAGATACAGAAGGAAAAATCTTAATTGGAGAAGATGGTTTAATCAAACAAGCAGCAGATGGACATGGAGGTATCTATGAATCACTTGTAAAAAGTGGAATGGTTCAAAAAATGAAACAAATGGGAACCGAGTGGGTATTCATAGGTGGAGTAGACAACTGTTTAGTAAAAATGGTAGACCCTGTTTTAATGGGAATTGCGATTGATAAAAAAGTAACAGTAGCTTGTAAATCAGCTGTTAAAGCAAATCCACATGAAAAAGTTGGTGTATTTTGTAAAAGAAATGGAAAACCAAATGTAATTGAATACTCTGAAATAACAGATGAAATGGCAGAAGCAACAGATGAAGAAGGAGAATTACTATATGGAGAATCCCATCTACTATGTAATTTATTTAGTGTAGACGCTGTTGAAAGAATGGGAGCTAATCCATTGCCATATCATGCAGCTTACAAAAAAGCAAGTTATTTAGACAAAGAAGGAAATTTAGTTGTGCCAGATACACCAAATGCTTACAAATTTGAAGCATTCTTATTCGATGCCTTTGGAAAAGTAGACGAAATGGCAATACTTCGAGTAAAAAGAGAAGAAGAATTTGCACCAGTAAAAAATGCAGACACAGCAGGAGTAGATTGCCCAAAAACAGCAAGAGAATTATATAAAAAATTTCATCATCTAGATTAGATTTTTGAGACAAAAATAAGGAAGAGCCATTGATTGGCTCTTCCTTTGCAATTCCTAGCCCCTGAGGTAATCGAGCGTGTCCAAGATGGCAAAAGCTTCTCCTTCCTCTGTCCGAGCAGTTAACAGTTCACCTTTTGCTTTTTTAACATTTTCCCGTGCTTCCGGGAGCTGTTCAGCAATTTTTCCGTACTCCAGGAAAACTTCCGCGGTTGATATAACAACTGCCGGATCTGGTTCAACTGTACGACCGAATTTTTTCAGCTGCTTACAAGCGCTTGAGAACTGTGATAAAGATGATGCAGATGCCTGCACTAAGTCTTTTAAATGATCTTCATGTTCATCCAAGACCTGCTCACACTTTTCAGTGTTTTCTATTGCTTCCTTTTTGTTTGCCTCTGCCGCTGCGATTATCCGTGCGATTTCCTCTGCGTATTCTGTTCTAATATTGATCATAATGATCTCCTTTCTTTGAATTGCATTTAAAAGTAACTAAATTAATATTACCACAAATTAACATAAAAGTCAACAAAAATTACAGATAAAAATAAAAAAGATAAAGAAAAATGCTTATAAATCAATTGATTAGAGTAATTAACAAAAGTAACACCAAGTTTACAAAATACTTAAAAAATCACCTCTTGTCAATTTGAAAGATATCAAGTATAATGTGAGTATTAAAAGGAGGAAAAGAGAAATGAATTATTTAGAAGAATACCAAAAATGGTGTGAAAGTCCAGAATTTGATGAAGAAACCAAAAAAGAATTATTAGCGATAAAAGAAAACAAAGAAGAAATTGAAGATAGATTTTACAAAGAATTAGAATTTGGAACAGCAGGATTAAGAGGAATTATTGGAGCAGGAACCAATCGAATGAACCAATATACCGTAGGAAAAGCAACACAAGGATTAGCCAATTATATTATAGAACAAGGGACAGAAAGTAAGGGAGTAGCTATTAGCTATGATTCTAGAAAAATGTCAAAAGAATTTAGTTTGCAAACAGCACTTATTTTGTGTGCTAATGGAATTAAAGCTTATTTGTTTGAAAACTTAAGACCAGTACCAGAATTATCATTTGCTGTGCGAGAATTAGGATGTACCGCAGGAGTTATGATTACAGCTAGTCACAATCCACCAAAATACAATGGGTACAAAGTATATTGGGATGATGGTGCACAAATCGTAGCACCAAGAGACAAAGATATCATAGCAAGAGTAAGAGCAGTAGAAAATTTTAGTGAAATTAAACAGATTTCAAAAGAAGAAGCAATTGAAAAAGGTTTATTAAATATTGTTGGAACAGAAATGGATGACAAATACTTAAATGTTTTAAAAGAAGCCATCTTAAATCCAGAAATTATGAAAGAACAAGGAAAAAAATTAAAAGTTGTTTATACACCATTACATGGAACGGGAAATACAATAGCAGAAAGACTTTTGAAAGAATTAGGATTAGAAAATGTATATGTAGTACCAGAACAAAGTAAGCCAGATGGAAATTTTCCAACCGTGGATTATCCTAATCCAGAAGATCCAAAAGCATTTAAAATGGCATTAGAACTAGCTAAAAAAGTAGACGCTGATGTTGTCTTAGCAACCGATCCAGATGCTGACCGACTAGGAATTTTTGCAAAAGACGTAAAAACAGGGGAATATATGACTTATACAGGAAACATGTCAGCCCTATTAATAGCAGAATATAGAATTTCACAAATGCAAGAAAAAGGAATCTTACCAGACAATGGAATGTTAATCACAACCATTGTATCATCTAATTTAGCAAAAGCAATTGCAAAATACTATCACTTAGACTGTCCAGAGGTATTAACAGGTTTCAAAAATATAGGGGCGGTTATGAAAAAGGCAGAAGAAAATCATGATAAAACTTATGTATTTGGTTATGAAGAAAGTTATGGCTGCTTAATTGGAGACTATGCAAGAGATAAAGATGGGATTTCAGCTGTTATGGCACTGTGTGAGGCAGCATGCTATTATCAATCTAAAAATAAAACCTTATGGGATGCTATGAATGATATCTATGAAAAATATGGATATTATAAAGAAGCACAACCATCTATTGTTAGAGAAGGACCACAAGGAGCGCAAGAAATTAAAGATATGATGACAAAAATGAGAAACACTAAAATTGACCAAATAGGAGATTATAAAGTATTAACCTTTAAAGACGTGGAAAAAGACTTTGTAGAAGACAGACAAACAGGGGAAATAAGCAAAACGGGATTACCAAAATCAAATGTACTATATTACGAACTAGAAGATGACGCATGGTGTTGTATCAGGCCATCTGGAACAGAACCTAAAATTAAACTATATATGGGAGTGAAAGGAAAAACAGAGGAAGATGCTAATAGCAAATTAGAAGAATTAAAAGAAGCTATGTTGAAAAAATTATGTTAATGTGATATAATGATTATATACTTAAATATAGGAGGAAGGAAAATGAAAGGACGGACAACAATAGAAAGGGTTATATTAGTGGCAATATTATTAGTGGTATCTCTAATAGGCTTGAAGCTTCTACTTATTATAATGAATGACTTTGCAAAAATGGTAGAAAGTATTACTCCAGAAGTAGAGGTACGTGTCACACAGGGCCACGTATCGATTCGAACTGTTATGAATGCTGTTGAATGGTGTGCTAGAGGAATATGGCTAACTATAACATTGCTGGCAATGTTAGCAATAAACCCTAGTAAAACGCAGTAAAGTTTTCCAAAAAAGAGAGCTTCCGTTATAGAAGCTCTTTTATAATTTTGTTTTATTTCCAATCTTCTAAATTTCTTTTAATAGCACCAAACAAATTAGCACGAATCATAGGAATATCTTTGGTTAAAGAAACAATTAATTGTTTCATATCTTCTCTTTTAGAAGTACCATCCATTGGGCATACTTTTGGCATAACTGAAAAATCATTCTTTCGAATAAATCTTCGAATGTCCTTTTCGGGTGTGTAAACCAAAGGCCTTATCAAAGTTATTTTAGAACGGTCCATATAACTAACAGGAGAAAAAGTACTGATATTTCCAGTATATAATAAATTAAGTAAAAAGGTTTCTAAAACATCGTCTTGATTATGTCCTAAAGAAATCTTATTACAACCTTCTCGGATTGCAATCGAATTGATAACACCTCTACGTAAATTTGCACATAGAGAACATGGATTTTTTTCTTTTCGAATGTCAAATACAATTTCCTTAGCGTTGCTTTTTTCTATAAATAGAGGAATTTCGACATCGTCGCAAATTTTCTGTAAAAAATTTGTATCAAAAAATTCAAATCCTGGATTAACACTAATGGCTATTAATTCAAATTTTTTAGGATAAAATCTTTGAAGTGCTTTTAAAGCATGTAACATGGTAATAGAGTCTTTGCCACCAGATAAACAAATGGCAATTTTATCTCCTTCTTCTATCATTTTATATTCTTCAATTGCTTTTCGCATATGACTTAATATTCTTTGCATTTTTATCACCATTTTTATTATAACAGACATGTCAAGTTTTCTTTTAAAAGTACCATTTACAAAAAGTAGAAAAACTGTTATAATAACCTTGTTAGATAAATGTACCAGTAGCTCACCAGGACAGAGCGCTTCCCTCCTAAGGAAGAGGTAGGGGGTTCGAGTCCCTCCTGGTACACCATTTTAATTGAAAAGGAAACACATTATGCAAGAAAAAGAAAAATTCATGAAAGAAGCCTTAAAAGAAGCTAAAAAAGCAGTCCAAAAATTAGAAGTACCAGTGGGATGCGTTATTGTAAAAGATGGAAAAGTAATAGCCAGAGCCCATAACCAAAAAGAAACCAAAACTGATACAACAAAACATGCTGAAATAATAGCCATCCAAAAAGCAAGTAAAAAGTTGGAAGCTTGGCGATTACTAGATTGTGAAATGTATGTTACGTTAGAACCATGTTCTATGTGTGCAGGAGCCATGATACAAGCTAGACTTAAAAAAGTTTATATAGGAGCTATGGATGCCAAAACAGGAGCATGTGGTTCGGTTTTAAACTTATTACAAGATTATCCCTTTAATCATAAAGTAGAAATAGAAACAGGAATTAAACAAGAAGAATGTGAGAATGTATTAAAAGAGTTTTTTAAAAAATTAAGAGAATTAAAAAAGTCGTAATTGAAAGATGTGTCCCAAAACCGACATGAATGTCGGAAAAGAACCGTCCCTAATACGACATGGGAGGAAATATGGTAAATAAGAAATATTTTCATATTGTTATAGTAATAGCTATTGTTGCAATTATTTTGTTTGCTTTAGGAATTATTGTTTTGCGTTATCATGTAGAGGGCGAGACCAATATGCCTTTTGAATTATCCAAAATAGCTATTATTAGTTCTTCAGAAGGAATGGATAAAGAAACACTTGATACAAAATGGGGTTTTGATGTATGTCAAAATAATGATGTTTTTTTATATGTTACAAAAAATGAAAGATATGGTAAAACAGAAGTTATTAAAGAAATTGTGATAGATAATATTCAAATAGAAGCAGGGCAAAAAGAGAAAATAAAAATATATAAACCAGATGAACAAGGTGAAAAACAAATTTTTAAGACAAAAGAAGAAAATGTAGTTTCTAATTTAATATATTCTGGAGGGATGGAGTCTAATTTAAAACAGTTAACTATTTCAAATCAGGGAGGATTGATTGCTTTTCGATGTGCTAATTTGTTAGCAGAATATACTTCAAATGAAGAGGAAATAAATCATCAAGAGTTGTTGAAAAAGATAGGGGTTACACCAGAAGATTTACAAGAGAAAATAATATTTGATTTAACCATTCGCTTGGAAGAAGGGAAAGAGTATAAAACTACAATTGATTTACAACTTCCAATTGATAATGTAATAGAGGAAGGGACGACTTCACAAGAAATAACGGATCTAAAAGAGTTTAAGTTTAAGAGATAAATTTGATATTATTTTATAATTAGCAAAAAGTTGAGATTGAATATTTGAATTTAAATCTCAACTTTTTGTTTTACAAATATAAAGCTAGGCGGAAACCGAGGTATTCATTACTACCGCTCGGACTGGTGTAGCGGCGATAGGAAGCGGGAAGCTTACTGCAATCGTTATTGCAAACGCCTCCTCTGTAAACTCGATAGTTAGTGTTGTAAGCTTCCATTGTCCATTCATAAACATTTCCTGCCATATCATAAATGTTTTTTACTTTATTACTAGCCTTCGAATCTACATCTATTCCTGTAAGGTGATGAAGATTTCCTATACTACAATTATTATCGTACCATCCTTTTCCTTTACTATCTTTTAAATAGTTTTCATCATTAAAGAACTTTAAGGTTGCATCCCATTGCATTCCATATACTAAGGTACTTGTTACCTTTCCTTTATATTTTTTATCATTAATAAAGTTTTTAGATAACTCTACTGCTCCTCCTGTTAATACTGTCATAGTTCTTGAACTACTCCACGGAACATTTACATATACTGGCTTATTCTTTTTTACTACTA
>CANEEJ010000006.1 GCA_947426525.1 uncultured Clostridium sp.
ATGGAAAACAAAAAACAGATACGGTTATTGTAACTTATGTATATGAAGAAGGAAAAGACTTAACAAATGCAGAAATCAAAGTGAAAAATAAAATGCAGCTTTATGACCAACAAGGAACAGCATTTGAAAAAGAAATAAGCACAAAAGTTGAAGAAGAAAAAGAAGAAATCATTGCTTATCATATTATAAATCAGGCAGAATTATATAAAGGAAGACTGTATGCAGATGAAGAACAAAGTTACAGAAGTATGAGTAAAATTGATATTCGTTATCCAAAAATTGAGGAAAAAATAAGTATTGCAGAGGGAAATACTTATTATAATGATGGTTCCATAACCAATAGTGTTTACCAAAAAACTATGGTGGAAAAAGAAGAGTTACTACAGGTATTAGGAGAAACTGGCGAATTGGTGATTAAAAAGCCAGATGGAAGTGAAATTAAAAAGATTACAAAAGACACGGTACAAGAAGCAGAAAACATAGTAAGTATTGACTATGAAGAAGGACAAAAAGAAATTGTAGTAGAAATAAATCGTGCAGAAAACACAGGGATTCTTAATTTAATGCATGAAAAAGCAATTTTGCCAGAATATAGAGCAAGAAATGAAATAAAGGCGATATCAGAATTAACAATAGAAGGAACTTTACAACAAACAGATACAATTAGTACAAAACAAACAAAAGCTAATATACAATTACAAGAAACACAAACTAAAACAGAAGCAGAAATTAGCAATAGTCAATTGATAGCAGGAAAAACCAATGAAAATATAGAAATCAAAACAACTTTAGTAACCAATGAGAGCAATTATGACTTATATAAAAATCCAACCATAGAAGTGGAATTTCCAGAAAAAGTGCAAGATGTTGCTATCAAAAATGTAAGTTTATTATATGGAGAAGGATTAGCAAAAGAAAAAGAAGAAATTTACCAAAATGAAGCAGGAAGGAAAGTAGCTAAAATCCAATTAGTAGGAGAACAAACATCTCATGCAGAAACAGAATTAGTAAAAGGAACCAATGTTATTTTAAATTGTGATGTAACAGTAGCTAATTTAGAAGAAAACGAAAGTCATCAAATTCAAGTAACTTGTACCAATGACCAGGAAGTAGAATATGCTAATGAAGGAAAAAATGAGCTAGAAGTTAATTATGTTGTAACAGAAGAAATGAAACAACAAAATTATGAAACAGCAGTTAGACAAGCCAATGCAGAGACCACAGCAAGCGAACCAATTACTGTAACAAAGACAGTATCTGCTGGGGATAATCAAGATATCTATGAAGGACAAGTACAAAAATACACCATTAAAATAAAAAATAATACGAACCAAACTTATCAAAACATTACTGTAAAAGATGAAATTCCTAATGAATTAGTTTATACCAAAGCGGTATGTGATGAAGGATTAAGAAATGGATATCGTGATGATGACAAAATAACAACAGTAGAATTACAAACACGCGAAATAGAAAAAGAGGAAGAACCAGAACAAACAACAGAAAATATTAAAGAAGTAGAAGAAATTGATCCACAATTGTTTCAAACCTTGGAACCACATAAAGAAATAGAACTTTGCTATTTTGTAAGGGTAAAAAAAGCAGAGGAAAACATCGGGAAAAAGGTAGGAACCAAAGCACAAGTAATCTTACCAGGAGATGAAACAATTTACGAAACCAATTTAGTAGAAAACACCATAAGAGAAAGTAAATTGCAAATTGATATGGTAACAACAGCTGATGCGAGATACAAATATGGAAGTGCAAGTACCATTGCTTATATCATTAAAATTAAAAATATAGCAAATGAAAAGATGACAAATTTAAAAGCTATTAACCAAATACCAGAAGGTATGGCTTATAAAAGAGCATCTGATATGATATATGATGAAGAAGAAAAATGTTATATTATTAATGATACTAACACGCAAAAATTAGCTGACTATAATAGCAGTAGTAAAACAGTTACATGGAAGGTAGGAGATTTAGAACCACAACAAGAAGTAGCTATTTATCTTGCCCTTAGCTTAACTGGAACAGAAGCAACAACACAAAGCATAGCTAATAAAGTAACTGTACAAGCAGATAATGTACCACCAACCACTTCAAATGAAGAAACAGTGAAACAGTCAGGTGTTGCAAAATGTACCATAACAAAAACAACAAATTTGTCAGATAAATATGTGTATGAAGGGGACAAATTCGAATATTTAATAACCGTAAAAAATGTAGGAGAAGTCAAAATGTCAGCTACTATTTCAGATGAATTACCAGAAGGACTTATCCTAGACAAGATTATTAGCCAGATAGATGACGAAGAAGAAAAAGAGACTATTAGCAATGGGGTTAATATAGGATGTCTTTTAGAAGCAGGACAAACTATGAAAATTAGAATTTTGGTAGAAGCAGATAATTTACCAAGTGGAAAAAATGAATTAGAGATAAGAAATAAAGCTAAAATAGAAAATGCATTAGAAATATCAGAAACTTCTAATGAAGTTGTTAATATTATTCGAAAAAATCCTAACAAGCCAAGCGACGGAAATAATCCAGGCGAAAATCCAGGTGGTGGAGATGAAGACAATAAAAACGAAACATATGGTATTTCTGGAATGGCGTGGATTGATGAAAATAAAAATGGAGCAAAAGATAATTTAGAAGGAAGTTTAACAGGAGTACCAGTTAAACTATATGATGTAAATGGAAAAAATATAGCCAGTGCAACAACAGGAAATGATGGTAGTTATATTTTAAATAACCTTAATAAAGGAAATTATATTGTAGTATTTGAATACGATAATCGTAATTATGCTTTAACAGAATACCGAAAAGCAGGGGTAACAGAAGAAAAAAATTCTAATGTAACCAATACACAAATAGAAGGAAAAATGGTAGCTGCTACCGACCAAATAAAAATTACCAATCGTAATATCGAAAATATTAATATGGGTGTAGTACATAGTGATAAGTTTGACTTGCGATTAGATAAATCTATTAGCAGTATAACAGTACAAAGTGGAAAAGCAAGTAAAAAATATTCTTACAATGATGCTAATTTTGTAAAAGTAGAAGTTGATAGAAAAACAGTAAATCAAACAACAGTTACCATAGAATATAAAATTAAGGTAACCAATGAGGGTGATTTACCTGGATATGCCAAAGAAATTGTTGATTATCTTCCAGCTGATTTACAATTTAACACACAATTAAACAAAGATTGGCAAAAACAAGAAAATCAATTGGTAAGTAAGACCTTAGCAGGAGAAATCATTAATCCAGGGGAAAGTAGAACATTAAATTTAATAGTTAGTAAAAAATTAACAGAGGATAACTTAGGAACGATAACTAACACAGCTGAAATTAGTGAAGACTACAATGAAAATTTAACAATTGATGTTGACTCTACACCAGGTAATAAAAAAGCAGGAGAAGATGATATATCAACGGTTAGTGTTATTATAGGATTAAATACTGGTAGAATTATTTTATATATTTCTCTTGTTTTAACAACAATAGTGATATTAGCAACAGGAACCTACTTAATTAAGAAAAAGGTATTAGATACATAGGAGGGAGGAAAAAAATGAAACAAATGAATCGAATTAGTAAAAAAATATGTATGGCATTTATTTTCCTATGTATTTTAGGCACTTTTGTCTTGCCAAATCAATCTAGAGCAGCAGAAACATGGGCTAAGTCTGGTGTGAGGTTTGTAAGAGGTTCTTTCGAAAGTTTATATAACTGGACTACTAGAACGTCGATAAAGGGAGATTTGTTATTAGAGGGAAGTAAAAAGAATCCTCATAGAATGATTATTGATTATACAGATAAAAGTAAAAGAAAATTTTCTGAAAATCCAGAATTAGATTCAACCAAAGGATTACTTTGCCTACAACATAGAACCAAAAGTATTCCAGCTGCAAAGCATACGATTAGAAAAAATATAAGAATTGATGGAAAAACAAAAATTATTAATATTGATACAGGTGTATCAACAAGTACAGATAGGGTGGCAGCATTAGTTGGTTATCTTCTTACAAGTACTTCTGAAACAGCAGGTACTGACGAAAGAAAAGATAATGGTACACAAGGAGCTTTATGGCAGGCATCAGAAGAATATTATGGAGCTTTTGTTGGAAGTGAATCTTTAGACGATGAATTCTATTCTAAGATTGAGGATGCAGAAGGTGGAGTAGGAAAATGGGCTAATATGAAAGTGGCATTGAATAAATACGATGAGGCAACAGATTATAGTAATATGGATATTCGAAATACAGCTTTTACGAATGCCAAATATTCAACTTGGAAAAGTAGTGGGAATTACTATATTATAGGACCATTTAAAGCAACCTTTACGGACCATAAAGTAGGAGGAATTCGTTTTGCAGGAGAAACTAGTACAGCATCAGGAGAAGTTGGTAGTACATTTGGAAATACCAAAGTAACATTTTGCGATATCAATGGAAATAAGATATCACCATTAAAAAGTGGTAGCAACTTTTATATTAAAGTACCAAAAAGTGCAGGTAATCCAGGAGGACAATTTGTACTTCGAACAAGAAGGCTAAATGTAAAAGCAGAATGGTGGGACATTAGGTATAATACACAATCTCAAGACCATATGTATATTGGATTTGCTTATCGTGAGTACATACCAGAAAGTGCAACAGCTAATATAACACCACCAAGTTTAGATATTGTAAAAATAGATACAGATTCTAGACAACCGATAGCAGGAATGCAATTCCAAATAAAAAATGCAAGTGGACAATATTTAACATCCGCACCAACTAATGGTATGGCTCAATTTGGGGAAGCAAAAGAACCATTAACACTTACAAGTGGTACAAATGGAGAAATTAAAATACCTGCCATTGAAACAGGAACGTATCAAATTATAGAAACATCAGTAGGGAAAAATTGGCAATACGAAGTGCCTGCTAATAATGTTACACCAGTAACAATAGAATCAACAGGTGCCAGTGTAGTGATAGAAAATAGAAGAGTGTATATGAACCTATCTGGTTATGTATGGGAAGACATTCCATGGGAAGATAAAGATAAAATTGAGCCTAATGGGTTATATAAGGTTGAAAATAGTAGAGATTTAAATGATAAATTACTAAAAAATGTAACAGTAAGATTGATGCAAAATGGAAGTCCAGTAGATTTTTACGATTTACAAGGAAATAAAATAAGAGAAGTACAAACAGATAGTGATGGTAAATATCTAATGCATAAAGTAAGAATTGACGATTTAGATAAAAATTACATTGAATTTACCTATAATGGAATGAGTTTTAGTAGTGTAAAGCCAACCTTAAATAATGAAGAAAAGGGAAGTAAAGCAGCAGAAGGAAGTAAGAGAGCAGAGTTTAATAGCAAATATGCAACGATTGTACCAAACCAATCATTAGGAGAAAATGGACAAAGAGCTTATGGCATAAACTACCATCAAAGTGATTACCGAAGTGATTTGGACTTTGGACCAGGAGCTGTTGAGGGTTATGATAACCAAGGATTACCAATCAATAAAACTTATGAACAATATTTAATACAAGCCAATACTTTCAATGCTTATAATGGTTATTTGAAGGAAATAAAAACACCAGAAGAGATTAGAGAAAAAGGAATTGACGAAATCGAAAATATCAATTTAGGAGTAGAAAGAAGAGAACAACCAGATCTATCTACCATCAAAGACATTCATTATGCTAGTGTCCATATTAATGGTGCAACTCATATTTATAATTATAGTGACAGATTTAAAAATGAATACTATGGAGAGGAAGAAAGTAATGGACATAGTATGGAACCAAGAGTGAAGTTTGATGTAGGAAGTAAATATGGTTCAGTATCTTACACAAGAGAATTGTATCCATCTGATGTTTACTATAAAGATCAGGATCCAAATCCAAAAAAAGAAGACCAATTACGAGTACAAGTAACCTATAAGATAGCTATCTTTAATGGTGCCAAAGGACTAGAGGGAAGAGAAATAACCTCTATTGTAAATGAACTAGAAGATTATTATGATACTAAATATGAAGTAGATAAAGCAAAAATCAACATAGGAAAGAATTTTGATGCAAAAACGGGAGAGATTACCGAAAAATTAGATAGTGAAATAATAGATGAAACTGGAACAAATGACTATTTCAAACTAAAGATTAAAAACATGAACTTAAGTATAGAACAAGGACAAGAAAAATATGTTTATGTTCAGCTAGAAGTACAGCAAGATAAAATACATGAAATTGTAGAAGAAAACCAAGGAAAAAGCGAAGACCAAATGGTGAAACTAGATAATGTTGTAGAAATAACATCTTATTCTACAAAAGACAGAAGCGGAAGCACTTATGCAGGAATTGACAAAGACTCTCAACCAGGAAACCTTAGAATAGAAAATAAGACAACCTATGAAGATGATACCGATAAAGCACCAGGATTAAAACTAGTATTGCAACAAGAAAGAAGAACAGAAGGAATGGTATTCATGGATGAGCCAGAAGGAGAAAACTTCAATTCGGATATTGTTAATACAGCTCAAATTCGTCAAGGAAATGGAAAATACAATCAAGGAGAAAAGGGAATTGATGGTGTTACAGTACAAATGATAAACTTAGCAACTGGAAAGACAGCTCAAATTTATAACAAAGATACACATGAATGGGAAAAAGCAGAAAAACAAACAAAAGATGGAGGAAAGTATAATTTTGAAGGATTTATTCCAGAAAGATATAAAATTGTTTATACTTGGGGAGGAGACCACAAAGTAGGAGAACAAATCCAGAAAATTCGTGTGCAAGACTACAAAGCAACCATATACAATGACAAGGAAAGACAAGGAAATGAAGAATGGTATAAAATAAAAGAAGATGAAATGAATTCAGATGCTATGGATGACTACATCTTAAGACAAGATATTGACAAACAGGCAAACCTTATGACGAATGCCAATAGACAAACCATAGAAAATTATCAGGGAACTTTAAAAGTAGGAAATGAAACACCAGAAATTATAAAACAAATGAATTCTCCTACACCAGACTTTAGAGTATTTGTAGAATATAGTGATGCCAGCCCAAGTGATGGAAATGAACCACATCAAGTCACTTTGAAAAACATTGATTTTGGAATTATTGAAAGAGCAAAACAAGCCCTAATCTTACAAAAAGAAATCAAGAGAGTAATCATTAAATTAGCCAATGGAAATGTATTAATTGATGCACAAGTAGGAGAAGAAAATGGCAAGAAAAAATTAATAAATGATGTAAAACATACAATTTATATGCCAAAAACAGAAATAAACAATGGAATTACAAAAACAAGACTAAGTACAGGACAATTAAAAGTGGAAATGGACAACGAAATATTACAAGGTTCCAGATTAGAAATTCAATATGACTTTAAGGTAGATAACATAAGTGAGTTAGACTATATCAATTCAGAATACTATCACTATGGAGACAAACAGGGATATCAAAGAAATAATAATGAATTAGTCAAATTAAAATCAGATACCGTTATAGATTATTTAGATAATAAAGTATCTAATAATGCAGAAGAAGGTGGAACAAACAATTGGACATCTTATGGCAATGATGAAAAATTAAAATTAATAGAGGATGGATTATTATCTGAGAAGCTAGACAAAACAATCAAAACAACCAATACTATTATGCATACAGAGAAACTAGCAACAGACTTACAGCCAATAGGTACAACTAGTGTTACAACCACCATGACAACTTATAAAATCTTACCAAGTGTTTTACAAGATGAAGACTCAACTACAGAAAACGATGCAGAAATCATCCAAATAACCAAAAACGGAGGATCTACTATAACAACAACACCAGGAAACTATGAACCAAGTGAAAGCGTAAAAGAAGTAGACGAAGCACAATCAGAAGAAGTAATCATCGTACCACCAACAGGTCTAACAACAGACTACATAGCTTACACACTAATTGCTATCAGCTCACTAGGAATACTAGTAGCCGGAATCATACTAATTAAAAAATTAGTAATGTCTCATTAGGGACGTTTCTCTTCCGACATAAATGTCGGATTTGGGACACATCTTTAGAAGGATTTTAAGGGACTTCCTTAAAGTCCTTCTTTTTTTCGTCTCTATCTTGCTTTTTTTGACATTCTGTAATAAAATAAAAACCACAAAAGAAAACAAGAAGAAGAAAAAACCAAAAAAAGAATAAAAAATGTAAAAAACTTTTTTAGAATTGTCTACTAAAAAAGACAAAAACCACAAAGGACAAGTAGTAAAATAAGCCTATAAAAGTTGAAGAGGTGGTAAGGATGTTTCAAAATGTTATGGAAAAACAAGAAAACAAAATAAATATTTTTTCAAATGTATTTGCCATGAAAAATATGGTTATTTATATTATTTCACTTATGTTGTCCATGGTAGGACTAGGAGGAGAATTTTCAGTATTTAGCATTAGCATGTTAGGTGCTTGTTTTGCGTCTTCTGTACCAGCATTAGGTGTTATGGTGGCATGCTTAATAGGAAATGCTATAAAGTATGGGGTTGGAGGAGCATTAGGATATTTCTTAACAGCACTTGTGCTAGTAGTAGCTTTGTTTATCGTAAAACCAATTTATAATGAAAAAGAAAGAAACGAAAAAATAAAAATAGGAAAACATGTATTTTTTTCTATTTTAACCATTCAAATTATTAAATTAGCTATGGCAGGTTTTACCATTTATGATGTATTATCTGGTATTACAATTGCTATGATAGGATTGGTATTTTATAAAATATTTGTGAACTCAACAGTAGTATTACAAGACTTTTGGGAAAGACGAGCTTTTACCATTGAAGAATTAATTGGAGCCAGTCTAATTTTAGCAATAGCGGTGGCATCTTTTGGCGAGGTCTCTTTATTTGGATTTGGTATTAAAAACATAGCAAGTATTTTAATTGTTATGATATTAGGATGGAAAAATGGAATTTTAGTAGGAACAACAGCAGGAGTAACGATACGGAGTGACATTAGGCGTAATAACTGGTTCCGAACCAATTATGATAGCAGCATATAGCATTTCTGGTATGTTAGCAGGAATTTTCAATCGATTTGGAAAAATAGGAGTGGTAGTAGGATTTGCGTTAGGAAATGTGTTATTAGCCTATGTATCCAATGGTTATACAGTAGAGTTAATTCACTTTAAAGAAATTTTAATTGCATTTATTGGATTATTAGCCGTGCCAAACAATATCCAGATTGAATTAGAAGAATTTATTGGAAATACGAAGCTTTTACCAGTAACGCCAGGGAATGCATTAAATAGAAGTAAAGAAGTAGCAGAAAATTTAAATCATGTATCAGAAGCCATACAAGAAATGGCAACTACCTATCAATCATTAGAAAAAACATCTTATGCTACGAATAAACAGATTTTTATCACAGAATTATTAAATAATTTAGAGCCATACAAAGAAAACATGTTATATGATGATATGGCAGATACAGAAGGGGAAATTATAGACAAAATATTTGAATATTTAATAGATAAGCAAGAAATTGATAGACAAGCTTTATTAGAAATTTTTGCTAAATGCAATAGTTACATTATTGGATTTGATGATAAAGAAATCAGTCAATATTTAGAAGAAAATATTGCCCAAATGCTTCGCATGATTAATGTTTCTTATAAAGTATCAAAAGTAGACTTTATTTGGAAAAAAAGAGTGGAAGAAAGCAAAAAAGCGATGGGAAAACAACTAGATAGTGTTTCAAAAGCGATTCAAAAAATGGCAAAAGGAATGGAAAGTGACATTGAAAAAGAAGCACAATATGAAAAGCAAAAAGCAGAAATACTAGAATTATTAAAACAAAAAACAATAATGGTTCAGGACATTTCCATCAAAAAAGAAAGTAGATATCAAATAGAAGTATATGCTAATGAAATACTAGAAACCGCTAAAATTGAGACAATTGAAAAAATAGCAACACAAATATTAAAAGAAAAAATAGTATTCCATGAAGAAGCAAGTGTAGGAAAGAAGCTAAGTTTTCTATCAGATGATAAATATGTCATGGCAATGGGAACAGCAGAAACGACCAAAAATAAAAGTGAACTTTCTGGAGATGCTATGCTAAATATTAGATTAAAAGATGGAAAATATTTAGTAGCTATTAGTGATGGAATGGGAACAGGAATAAAAGCAAGACAAAGCAGTACACAATCTTTGAGAATGCTAGAAAATCTATTACTATCTGGTTTTGATAAAAATATATCATTGGACTTAATTAATACTTCGCTAATCAATCAAAACACAGAAATATTTGCAACATTAGATATTGCTATTGTTGACTTATACGAAGGAAACATAGAATTTATCAAAAGTGGAGCTTGTCCAACTTATATTAAAAACAACAAAAAAGTACAAATGATACAATCTAATTCTTTACCAACAGGGATGATAGAAGGTGGTCAAATTCAAACATTTGATAAAGATATCAATGATGGTGATATTTTAGTGATGTGCTCAGATGGAATTTTAGATGCTAACATCGAATATAAAAACAAAGAATTATGGATTAAATATATGTTAGAAGATATTGAGACAACTAATACGAAGAAAATAGCAGATTTGATTTTAAATGAAGCAATTGATAATACTTTTGGTAATATTAAAGATGATATGACTATTATGGTATGTAAATTTAAGAAGAGAGATTAGGGAGAATTCTTTAATCTCTCTTTTAAAAGTAATAACAAAATTTAAAACTCGTGTATTGAAACTAAGCACAATTTATGATATAGTATAAATGTCAAAAAGGAGGCAAAACAATGAGCAGAGGAAGAAGATATGAAGAACCAAAACTAAACTTAAAAAAAGTATTTGCAGTGATATTAGCGATTATTGTTTGTATCATGTTTATTTGTATTATAAAAAGCATATTAACCAAAGATAAAGAACAAGGAAAAATAGCAAGCAAAGATTATCTAGTTGCATTTAAAGATAATAAATGGGGCGTTATTGATTCTGATGGAAATACTGTAATTGATCCATCTTATCAAGAAATGATAACCATACCAAACAGCAAGAAAGACGTGTTTTTATGTATTTATGATGTAAATTACGAAACAGGAGAATATAAAACCAAAGCATTAAATAGCAAAAACGAAGAAATCTTTACACAATATGAGCAAATAGAAGCCATTTCCAATAAAGACAAAAACGACAATATTTGGTATGAAGACAATGCATTAAGAGTAAAAAAAGATGGAAAATATGGAACCATCAATCTAGAAGGAAAAGAATTAGCATCTTGTCAATATGAAGAAATAACTGCGATAGAAGGAATTAAAAATGCACTAAAAATAAAAAAAGACGGAAAAATAGGAGTTATTGATAGCGAAGGAAAAGCAGTTTTACCAACACAATATCAAGAGATTACCAACTTAGGAAAAGATAACAAAGAAGGATTTATTGTAAAAGCAGAAAATGGAAAATATGGGGTAGTAGACTACTCTAATCAAACCATATTAGAAGCTAAATATGATGCTGTTGAAAGAATCCATGGAAATGACATGTATGTCGTAAAACAAGGAGAAAAACAGACATTAGTAAAAAAAGATGGAACAGAACAGCTAAAGGATGGATATGATGAAATTAAAGCCATTCTAAAAAATGCAGACCATGGCATTATCTACACCAAAAATGGAAAATATGGTGTTATGAAAGTAACGGGAGAAGTAGCCATTCCAGCTGAATACGAAGAGCTAAAAGAAGCAAAAACGGGACTATTAATAGCAAAACAAAATGGAAAGTATGGAATTATCGACTTACAAAAAGAAACAAAAGTAGAAAACAAATATGTTTCTATATCTTACTATGAAAAAGCAGATATCTATATAGCAGAAAAAGAAAACTATGAAAATGATATTATCGATAATACATTTGCTATTCGCCAATCTGGAATATTAATTGACCTAGAAGAAGACAAAGGTTACATAGCATTAAAACAAGGAGAAGAATACAAATACTATAACTTCAAATTTGAAGAGAAAAAAGTAACAGAAATCCAAACAAGTAATACCTTATTTAAAAGTAAAAAAGATGGTAAATATGGATTTGTAGACAAAGAAGGAAAAGTAATAGTAGACTACCAATATGATGATGTGACAGAGCAAAACCGTTACGGTTATGCTGGAATAAAAAAAGATGGCAAATGGGGAGTTGTTGACAAAAAAGGAGACATTGTACAAGAACCAACCTATAATTTAGATGACTATTTAAAAATTGAATTTATAGGAAGATGGCATTTAGGAAAAGACATCAACATGAACTATTATAGAATAGATTAAATGAGACGGTGGGGAAAAAGATGGAACTAAAGACGAATTATCAATATACTTACTTTATTCATCCTTTTGTGATTAAGGATGGAAAATACCAAAGATACATACTAAAAATGTTAAAAAATAAGAATTGTAGTTTGAAAATCTTTCAAAAAGAAAAAGATTTTAAACTATATAAGTACTTCTTGCCTAAAATTAGAGATTTTTTATTCTCAAGTTTTAGTTATATGAATAGTAAATTAAAGAAATTGGAAGAATTACCAATTGAAACTAGAGCAGCTTTGTTAGCAAAAAATCCATGTAATATATTTGAATACACTTTGAAAAAAGACATTCAAGGAAAACTAGAACAAAGTAATGGGATATTTTTTAACATTCAAAAAATAGAAATCATATGTTTTTCTACAGGAATTAGTTTCTTAGCAATCAAAACCAATGTAGAAGAATATGCAGAATTTAGCAATGTACTAAATTTTAATTATAAATTTAGAGATATTAATAGCGACTTAGCAGAATTAGAAAATTATGATAATATTCGAATTCAAACCGACAGTTTTGCAGATACCAAAACATTTCAAGAATTAATTCATAGTATAACAGGTTCAAATAGTGAGGCAGCAAGACTAAATATCGATACAGAAAGATTTTTAACCTATTCGTATGCTTGTATTGACCAAGAAGCTTGGAACCATGCGAAAAGTTTTGACGAAATAAAATATCAATTTGTTAAATATGCTAACATATTACCAGCTGACAATAGTAGAGATTATGAATATGAAAAAGTAGAAACTTTTTCAAAATGGAAATATGCGAAATTAGGATTAACCAAATTAGGTATGACCTTATTTTCGTCTAGTAGCGATATGAATAATTATACACTACTTCCAGAAGAATATGAAAATCAATACTTCTATACCTATATCTTTAATTTATATAAAAAAATATATTTAAGAAAAATAGAACTAGAGTTAAAAGACATTAAAAAAATAAAAAAAGCAAGAAAAAAATTCGTAGAATTCACTAAAAATTTGTGGATACAGGAAATTACAGAAGATGAAACAGGAACTTTGTTAAACGATAAACTACAAGAAGTTTTTGAATTAGACAAACTCTATAACCAAGTAAAATATAAATATGATGTATTATACAAAGAATTAAATTTTGAAAAAGAAAGAAAAGCAACAATAGTAATGGCAATCATTCTAGTCATTTCATTACTATTAAATATATTAAATTTTATGACATTAAAAGGAAAATGAGACAGTGGGGACAGGTCTTTTATGTCTCATTTTAAAAATAATGAAATAGGAAAAGAGGAAGACAAATGAAAATTTGTTGTGGGACAGATATTATTGAAATAGAAAGAATTAAAAAAAGTATAGAAGATGAAAAGATGGGAAAAGCCTTTATAGAAAGAGTTTATACGAAAAAAGAAATTGAATATTGTGAAAGCAAAAAAACACAGAAATATCAACACTATGCTGCGAGGTTTGCTGCTAAAGAAGCAGCTTTTAAAGCAATTTCCGAACAATTAGAAGATAAATATGCTATTACATGGAAAAATATAGAAGTTGTTAATAATAAGCAAGGAAGACCAGAACTAAACTTAATTGGAATTGACTTAAATGAGATTGAAGATATTGATTTAAGTATATCCCATTGTAAGCAGTATGCGGTGGCAAATGTTACGTTGTTACGAAAATAAATATTGCCAAAAAGGACCGTCCCTATTGGCAATTTGGAGGTTGAGATGGAATTATTTGATAGTCATGCTCATTTGGATGATGAAAAATTTGATGAAGATAGGGAAGCCTTGATTGAACAGATTAGGGAAGCGGGAGTAAGTAATTTTATATCTGCTGGTTATAGCTTAGAAGGTTCTAAAAAAGGACTAGAATTAGCTCAAAAATATGATTTTATTTATACAACAGTAGGTATTTCACCAAATGATGTTCCACAAACAGAAGAGGAATTGTGGAAAATGTTAAGAGAAATTGAGCAAATGGCAAAACAAAGTGAGAAAGTAGTGGCAATTGGAGAAATTGGGTTAGATTATTATTGGGCAAAAGAAAATAAGGAGTTGCAGAAATTGGCTTTTACAAAACAAATTGAGTTAGCAAATCAATTAGAAAAGCCAATTGTTATTCATACACGAGAAGCGGTTATGGATACTTTAGAAATACTAAAACAAAATGAAGTGATAAAAAGAGGTGTATTTCATTGTTGTCCACTTAATAGGGAACTAGTAAAAGAGGCTTTAAAATTGGGATTTTATATTTCTTTTGCAGGTCCAGTAACATTTAAAAATTCAAAAAATGTAGATGAGATAATTCGGATTGGTTCCAAATGATAGAATGTTAATTGAGACGGATAGCCCTTATTTATCGCCAGAACCTTTAAGAGGAAGAAGGAATGACCCTAGAAATGTTAAATATATAGCTCAAAAAGTAGCTGACGTGAAGCAAATGAGTTTAGAAGAAGTGGCTCAACTAACTTTTGAAAATGCAAAAAGAATATTTAATATAAAATAGAACATGTAGTGTAATGCTACATGTTTTTATTTCTATTAGAAAAGTTATTTATTTCAAATTCCTCAAAGCTTCAATTCTATCTTCAATACTAGGATGAGTAGACCATAGGCTAGAAGATTTCTTTTTTCCTTCCTTTGTATTTTGTTTAAAAGGATTAACAATATACATATTAGCAGTAGCACTGTTGGCTGTAGCCAGCTGATTGTCATCACTATCCAATTTTTGAAGGGCAGAAATTAGACCATCTGGATTACGGGTGAATTCAATAGCTGTACTATCTGCTAGAAATTCTCTTTTTCTAGAAAGAGCCAATTGCATCAAAGAACCAAAAATAGGAGATAATATTAAAAAGATAAGTCCAATTATCATTAAAATACCATTCCCTTTGTTATCACTGTCTCTATCATCATCCAGTCCTCCCCAAAATAGAGCACGTGAAAAAATGTCAGAAAGCATAACCATAAATCCAACCATAACAGAAACAATACAGCTAAGACGAATGTCATAGTTTTTGATATGACTTAGTTCGTGAGCAATAACGCCTTCTAATTCATAATAATCCAATTTTTCTAAGAGACCAGTTGTAACACAGATAACAGCATTTTCTGGATTTCTTCCTGTGGCAAAGGCATTTGGTTGAGAATCTTCTGTAACATACAATCTAGGTTTAACTGGTAAACCAGAAGTAACCATTAAAGCATCTAAAATATTTACAATTTTTAAATCTTCTTCTTTTGTAGCAGGTCTAGCATGACTTAATGATAGAACGATTTGGTCGCTATAATAATAAGAACCCCAAGCTGAAGCGATAGAGAAGACAAGTGCAATTACAATTGAAATAGGACCTAAATCTAATGCATGACAGATGTAATAAACAATCAAGGTAATAACGATGATAAAAATACCGATGATTACACCTGATTCCGTTTTATTTTTCTTTATATTTTCAAACATTTTAAAATCCTTTCTTAATAAGATAAAGGCTGGAAATTGTTCCAACCTCCAACCTCATTATCTTATGAAAAATCTACTTTTACATTTTTTCTAGCTTCATCGTTTTCTGTTCTAAATAATTCTTTTGCTGTAAAATTAAACATATTAGCGATGATGTTAGAAGGGAATACTTGTAATTTTGTGTTATACATTGTTACCGTATCATTATAGAATTGTCTAGAAAAAGAAATTTTATTTTCTGTATTTCTTAGTTCTTCTGATAAATCTGAAAAGTTTTGATTTGCTTTTAGTTCTGGATAATTTTCAGAAACAGCCATAATGGTTTTTAAAGCAGTAGATAATTGATTATCTAAATCAGCTTTTTCAGCAACACTTTGTGTATTTGCCCAAGAAGTTCTAAGTGCAGCTATTTTTTCAAAAGTTTCTTTTTCATGGTTCATATAACCTTTTACTGTTTCTACAAAATTTGGTATTAAATCAAATCTTCTTTGTAGTTGTACATCAATTTGACTCCAAGCATTGTCTACTTTTATTTTAGATTGTACTAAACTATTGTACATTCCAATAATGGCAATAACAAGGATAACAACGATTGCTAATATAATCCAACCAATCATGTGAATTCCTCCTTAATTTCTAGTATATACAAAGTATGATATCATATTAAAAAAAATTATACAATAAAATTGTGAAAATATTGTGAAAAATATTACAATTCAGTAACTTTATTTTTATAAAAGTTAATCTATTTTTTGTTTTTTATTGAATTGTAACAAAAAAATCAGTCATATTTTAAAAATTCATACATATAATATAAGAAACGATTATATAGTAAAGAGGGACAAAGAGTAATACCTAAAATTTACCAAATTTGACAAAAAAAGATAAAAATGTTATAATGTAATTGTTGCCAAAAAGGAGGTAATTAATTTATATGAAAAAAGAAGAAAAAGCTTCGCTTTCTATAATGAAAATCATCTGTATTAGCATCATATTAATCCTAATTTCAGGAATTGGTGTTATGGCAGTAAACACAAAATTAAGTGATGTCAAAATTATTTTACAAAATGGATATGAAATGACAGCACTTACATCAAAAACGAAAGTATCTGAAATATTAGAAGAAAATAATATCTTGTTAGAAGAAAATCAAAAAACAATACCAGACTTAAATAGTGAAATAACAGCAGGAGAAAGTATTAAAATTACAGATAAGTCATACCAAGAAGTTCAAATTGCTAAAATAGAAGAACAAGGTGTAGAAACATCATTAAACCAATTACTAGAAAATTATGCACCAATCACAGAAAAAATAGTAGTAGAACAAGTAGCAATACCATATGAAACCATAACCAAAAATGCAACAGGAGATACAACAAACGCAACCAATAAAGTCTTAAAACAAGGGCAAGATGGATTAAAAGAAGTAACTTATAAAGTAAAATACCAAAATGAAATAGAAATTGAAAAAATAGCATTATCAGAAGTAGTGGTAAAAGAACCAGTTAACAAAATTGTGCAAGTTCAAAAAGTAGCGACATCAAGAGCATCTACTTTACCAAGAACAAGTGATAGCACAGGAGGAACAACGTTCAAAGTAACTGCTTACTGTCCATGTGCAAAATGTTGTGGAAAGGCATCTGGAAGAACCGCAGCGGGAACAAAGGCAACAGCAGGAAGAACCGTAGCAGCATCTAGCCAGTTCGCATTTGGAACAAAATTAAACATTGGAGGACACACCTATGTAGTAGAAGACAGAGGTGGAGCTGTAAAAGGTAACAAAATTGATATTTTCGTAAACTCTCATGCCGAAGCTTTACAATGGGGAGTTAGATACTTAAACGTTAATGTAGTAAATTAATTAAATAAGAAAAAGTAGAAAGAATAGCAAGAACATAAAAACTTGCTATTTTTCTTGTTTTATAGTAAAATAACGATGATGTTTTTGGGGACGGGGTCAAAAAACATCGCAAGGAAGGAAGTAAAAAATGAAATTAATTTCATGGAATGTGAATGGAATACGAGCATGTGTTAATAAAGGTTTTAAAGAATTTTTTGAGCAAATAGAAGCAGACATATTTTGTATACAAGAAACGAAATGTCAACCAGAACAAATTGATTTAGTGTTTGAAGGATATCAAAGTTATTGGAATAGTGCAGAAAAAAAGGGATATTCAGGAACTGCTATCTTTACCAAAAAGAAACCGATTACAGTGAGCTATGGCATAGGAATAGATGAACATGATAAAGAAGGAAGAATTATAACATTAGAATTTGAAAAATTTTATTTGGTCAATAATTATACACCAAATTCTAAAAGGGGATTGGAAAGATTAGCATATAGACAGATTTGGGAAGATGAAATTAGAAAATATTTATTACAATTAAATCAAAAGAAACCAGTTATTATGTGTGGTGACTTAAATGTAGCACATCAAGCAATCGACTTGAAAAATCCCAAAACAAATAGAGGAAATGCTGGATTTACAGACGAAGAAAGAGAAAAAATGACACAATTGTTGGAAGCAGGATTTACCGATAGTTTTCGTTACTTGTATCCAGACAAAGAAAATGCTTATAGTTGGTGGTCTTATATGGGACGAGCAAGAGAAAAAAATGTAGGATGGAGAATAGACTATTTTATTGTATCTAATGATATGCAAAAACAAATTAAAGAAGCAACGATTTATCCAGAAATAATGGGTAGTGACCATTGTCCTGTACGGACTAGAACTTAAATAAGAAGATTTTGAGACAGTTGGGGACAGGTCCAAAACACGACACAATGTCTAGTTGAGTGCCTGTCCCAAAACACGACACAATGTCTGGTTAGGTGCCTGTCCCAAAATACGACAAAGTGAAAGAAAGGATGATAAAATGAACGAATTAAAAAATCATGGAAAGAAATGGTTATACTGGTTTGTACTAGCAGTAGCTATTATAATTGTATATAAAGCTTTAGATAATTTTGCAGATGTCATGGGAGCAGTTATGAAATTTTTTGATATTATTACCCCATTTTTGGTGGGGATTTTTATCAGTTATTTGTTGTATATGCCATGCAAAAAGACAGAAGAAGCATATAAGAAATCAAAGATAAAGTTGATAGCCAAAAAATCTCGTGCTTTGGGGATTTTGACGGTGTATCTTGTTATTTTATTGTTACTTATTATACTGATTAATTTTATTTTGCCAGTGGTGTTTGAAAGTGTAGTAGATTTGATTAATAATATACAGAATTATTATGAGATAGCAATTAGTAAATATAATCATTTACCAGAAGATAATATTTTAAAAAGTGATATGGTAAATGATGTAATACAAAATGTCCAAAATCTTGATATTAAACAATATTTTCAATTAGATAAGATATTAGCTTATGTTATGAGTGCGATTGACGCTGTAACTGGATTATTTGATGTAGTAGTTGCGGTGATTGTTTCTATCTACATTTTAGCAGAAAGAGTACAAATTTTAAGTGCTATTAAAAAAATGGCAGAAGCAGTACTTAAAGAAAGAACATACAGAAACCTAGGAAAGTATTTTGACAATTCAAATGAGATTTTCTTTAAGTTTATTGCTAGCCAATTTTTAGATGCTATTATTGTGGGAATTTTGGTAACTATTGCGATGACGATTATGGGAATTCGTTATGCACCATTACTAGGGTTTTTAATCGGATTGTTTAATATGATACCATACATTGGAGCGATTATTGCAGTAGCGATTGCAGCACTTATTACACTTATAACAGGAGGAATATCACAAGCAATTTGGATGCTAATTGTAGTAGTTATTTTACAACAAATTGATGCTAATATTATCAATCCTAAGATTATAGGACAATCTTTAAAAATAAGTCCACTGTTAGTTATATTTGCGATTACAGTGGGAGGAGCTTATTTTGGTATTTTAGGAATGTTTTTAGCAGTGCCAGCCATTGCAGTGATTCGAATTGTAGTAGAAGATTATATTGATTATAAAATAGCTATTCGTAAAGAGATACAACAAAAACAAATGAAAGAAACATTTTAAACCTAACACCATTGTAATAAAATTGACATGAACTTTTTATTAAAATGTAATAAGAAAATAGAAATACCTGAAAGGCGTAAAATCGTAGTAATAACAATATAAGGTATAAAAAAAGTTAGAAAAGTGATATTGACAAAGTAAAGAAGGTTTTAATACTGTTTTAATAAGAAAAAGACTTTTTGAAAGGAAGATAGTATGAATACCGGTCATTTTTGCTAAAGGTAATATCGTACAGGCGAAAGAAACTACAAAGAATGTTTGGAATTTTTTCAACTTAATTTCTAGTAATTTGATAAAAAGTAATATAGCACAAACACAAGCAACAAGTAGGTTTGATATTTTGGAAAACGAAGACAATAGTGTAATGGGAATTCTTACAGATGGAGTTCTTACGATACAAGGAACAGGAAGAATGAAAAACTATTACTCAACATAAAAAGCACCATGGTTTGATAATCGTTCGAGTATAGAAACAGTAAAGATAGAAGAGGGTGTTACCAATATTGGTAGTATGCTTTTTTATAGTTGTCACAATTTAGCAAGCATAAAAATATCTTCCACTGTTACAGAAATAGAAGTGAGTTTTATCAGTGGATGTAGCAATTTAACGAAAATAGAAATTTCAGAAAATGTTGCCTATCTAGGGGCAGATGTATTTAAAAATCATAATGAAGATTTAGTAATTTATTGCCAAAGAGAATCTAAGGCGGGGGAATATGCAGAGACTCATAAGATAAAATTATAGCATAATAGAAAAAATTGTAGAAAGTATAAAAATTAAGACAAAACCGGATAAAATAAATTATTATGTAGGAGAAACGCTAAATATAGAAGGGTTAACAATAGAAGTGACATATGATGATGGTACAAGAGAAATAATACAAGAAGGGTTTACTTGCACACCAACTGTTTTAACAAAAGAAGCCAAAGAAATAACAGTAGCTTACCAAGGTGCTCAAACCATTTTTTCAGTAAATGTAACAGAAAGACAATCAGGTAACGACGACAACAATAACAACAATAATAAAGACAATAGTAACAACAATAGTGCAAATTAAGATTGCAACTAAAATATTGCCTAAAACAGGAACAGGAGTAGCAATTTTAGTAGGTATTAAAAAAATATAAGAATATATAAGAATATATAAAAATAAAAAAGAAATTATTAACTTTTGTGCTAATAATTTCTTTTTTAATTAGTTTCTTTGTAATAAATATTGAATCCCACCATTTGCTATTGCTGTTAAAGTTAATACAATAATACCAGCTGTTAAAACACCAACAATAATAGGAGGAATTGCTTTTTTAGGTGGTAAATCTAAAAAATTAGCAATTAAAGAACCCACCCAAGCTCCTGTACCTGGTAAAGGAATTGCTACAAATAAAAACAATCCTATCGCTGTATAGTTTTGTAATTTTTCACTTTCTGCAATTTTTTTAGTAGCTCTGTTAGAAGCCCAATCAATTACTATTTTAAAAGGTTTCCATCTTCCAAAAAAATCAAATAAGGGTCTAATATATTTTACAATAAAATATATTGGAATAATATTTCCAATAAAACTACAAATAAAAGCTTCAATATAGTTTAAATGAAAAGTAAAAACCCCAATAGGAATCGCTCCTCTTAATTCAACAATAGGAATCATTCCAACTATTCCTGTCAAAATATATTTTATAATAATTGGTAAATTTGCCATAATTTTTCCTCTTTTTCCTAATTTTTTTTAATTTTACTATAAAAATGAAAAGTTGTCTAGTGGAATAGAAGTAAAAATATTACGAGCTGATTACAATTTGATTAAAATCTTTTTAAGAAACGGAAACTACCATTGACAGTAAAAGAAAGATAAGATATCATATATATGTACAACAAGGCAACATAATACTAAAAAATGTGATAAAACTAAAAAATGGGGGATAAACATGAAAAGAAAAACTAAGGAACAAAAAGGAGTTACATTGGTAGCATTAGTAGTAACTATAGTAATTTTATTAATCTTAGTAGCAATTGGTATCTCAACTTTAACAGGGGATAATGGACTAATAACAAAAGCAAAAGAAGCATCACAAAAAACCGAAGAGGCAAACGAAAAAGAAAATCAAACGTTGCAAGAAATTGAAAATATAATAGAAGATAAAACAGAAGGAACAAATTGGAAAGGTGAGTTAAACCATGACACCAATGGAGATGGCAAGCCAGATATAAATATTGATACTGACGGAGATGGCAAACCAGATATAAATATTGATACAACTGGTGATAAAAAGCCGAACGTTAATGTAGACACAACAGGAGATGGTAAACCTAATATTAACATAGATACAGATGGAGATTACAAACCAAATACCAACATTGACACGAATGGAGATGGAAAAGCAGATGTAAACATTGATACCAATGGAGATGGAAAGCCAGACTTAAACATTGATACGGACAAAGACGGTATACCAGATTTAAATGTTGATACAGATGGAGATGGAGAGCCAGATATAGACATTGATACGAATGGTGATGGGAAGCCAGATATCAACTTAAGTGCGTTGCAAATAACAACTAACCCAACTAACATTGAAACGATAGCAGGAAGGAAAGATGTAACCTTCCAAATTGAAGTAACAGGAGAAGGAGAAATAATTTACCAATGGTATTATGCTACTAACAACAGTACAGAAAATGGAATACCAATAGAAGGAGCGACTTCCCCAATTTATACCATACCAGCAAACCAAATAACAACAAGCCTAAGTGGAAGATATTACTATTGTGTAATAACCCAAAACTATAGAAACAAAGAAACAAGAAAAACAACAGAAGCAGCAACGCTAACAGTAGCATCACCACTAACTATTACTACTCAGCCAATAGCAAAACAAGTAATAAGAGGAAAAACGGCAGTAACTTTTAATACTACAGGAATAGGAACCGGAAACATAAGCTATCAATGGTATTACAACACCAGTAATAGCACAGAAGGTGGACAAGTGATTCAAGGAGTAACTCAAAATTCTTACACGATAGCAGCAGAAAATATAACAACTGACTTAAATGGTAGATATTATTACTGTGA
This sequence comes from uncultured Clostridium sp., assembly GCA_947426525.1. Lineage (GTDB taxonomy): Bacteria > Bacillota > Clostridia > TANB77 > CAG-508 > CAG-269. Next base: position 22,922 of record CANEEJ010000006.1, read on the forward strand.
AATTACTCAAACCTATGGAAATGCAACAGTTACCGTAAAAACAAATACGGCACTTTTAAGTGTAGTAGCACCAGTAGCTATTACTACTCAGCCAGCAGCAGTAACAGTAACACCAGGGAATAATGCAATCTTTGCTGTGACAACAACTGGAACAGGAAGCTTAAGTTATCAATGGTATCAAAATAACACAAATAGTACAACAGGAGGAAATATCATTTCAGGAGCAACCAATGCATCTTATACATTAAATGCAGCTAGCAGCAGTGATAATGGAAAATATTACTATTGTATCGTAACCCAAAGCTATGGAAGTTCAACAGCCAATGTAACATCAAGTACAGCCCTATTAACGGTAGGAAATAAAGTAAGTGTAAGCAAACCAAGTGATGTAAGCGTGATTGCTGGTAAAACAGCAGCAACTTATACTGTAACAGCAACAGGAAGTGGAACTTTTGCTTATCAATGGTACAAAAATAGTACCAATAGTAATAGTGGAGGAAGTGCCATTTCAGGAGCAACAGGAGCAAGCTATACAATAGCGGCAAATAATGTAACAACTTCTTTAAATGGAAAATATTATTATTGTGTGGTAACCCAAACTTATGGAAGTTCAACTGAAGTGGTGAGTAGTAATGCAGCAAAATTAAATGTAGTGGCAGCAACTATTATTACTAAAAATCCAAGTGAAATAAGTGTAATAGCGGGAAAAACGGCAGTAACTTATACTGTAGAAGCCAGTGGAGAAGGAACAAAAACTTATCAATGGTATCAAAATAGCAGTAATAGTAATAGTGGAGGAACTGTAATTGCAGGAGCAACTGGAGCAAGTTATACGATAGCAGCAGGCAATGTAGGAACATCTCTAAATGGAAAGTATTATTATTGTGTAGTAACCCAAAAGTATGGAAGCTCAACTGCAATAGCCACATCTAACGCAGCGAAACTAAATGTAGTAGCAGCAACAGCAATTACCAAACATCCAAATGAAGTAAGTGTTATTGCTGGAAAAACATCGGTAACTTATAGCATAACAGCAAGTGGAACAGGATTAAGTTATCAATGGTACCAAAATAGTACCAATAGTAATAGTGGAGGAAGTGCTATTTCAGGGGCAACGGGAGCAAGTTATACGATAGCAGCAGGTAATGTAGGGACATCTTTAAATGGAAAATATTATTATTGTGTGGTAACCCAAACTTATGGAAGTTCAACTGGAGCTGTGAGTAGTAATGCAGCAAAATTAAATGTAGTGGCAGCAACTACTATTACTAAAAACCCAAGTGAAGTAAGTGTAATAGCAGGAAAAACAACAGTAACGTATAGTGTAACTGCAAGCGGAACGGGACTAAGTTATCAATGGTATCAAAATAGTTCAAATAGCAATAGTGGAGGAACAGCTATTTCAGGAGCAACGGGAGCAACTTATAGTATAGATGCAGCAAGTGTAACCACCTCTTTAAGTGGGAAATACTACTATTGTGTAGTAAGCCAAAACTATGGAAGTTCTAGTAGCCAAGCGACTTCTAATGCAGCAAAATTAAATGTGGTATCAGTAGCAACAATTACCAAACAACCAATTCCGCTAACAGTAGTAACAACAACAGGAGCAGCTTTTTCTATAGAAGCCAGTGGAAATGGAACATTAAGTTACCAATGGTATTATAATACAAGTAATAGTACAACAGGAGGAAGTGCTATTTCAGGGATAAATTCAAATATATTTTCTATGTCACCAGGAATGATAACAGCTGATTTAAATGGAAGATATTATTACTGTGTAGTAACCCAAACCTATGGAAGTTCGACAGCAACCATTACTTCTAATGCAGCATTATTAACAGTAAAAGCATATGCAAGTGACCTAAGACAAGGAGACTATGTAAATTATGTGGATAAAAATGGTACAACCAGAAAATCGGTAGTATTACATGATTCTACTTCAAGTTATGGAACTCAAATTATAACGACAACAACAGTAGAAGATGTACAAATTGGTAATGGAACGGGAAGCAGCAAAACAGATACTAGTTCTTATGCAACAGCGACTGCTTCACATGAAAATGCTATAACAACATTAAATACAAAGGCAAGAGCTTATTTAAATACAAGCTATGCTAGTGCGGCAAGGAGTGTAGGAAGTGATCCAAAATCTCCAGATACGGTAGACGATGCTAGTGATATAGACAGTAATAAAATGAAAGCTTTAAACATAAAAGTCGCAAACAAATCTTATTGGTTAGCAGCTATAAACAATCCTAGTTCTTTCTGGGGATGGGCAGGTACAGTTTATTATATTAATATAAGCAGTCCTAATTATGCATCAGAAGCTACGATATATTCTTATCAAAGGGCAACAACTGAGTTTGAAGACGAAATTAATAATAGTTATAGTGTAACCTATGGACTTCGCCCAGTATTTACCTTAAAAAATACTGTTAAAATATTAGGAGGAAGTGGAACAGAAGGTAGTCCGTATGTATTAGGTTTATAAAAATAATTTGAATACCAAGAAAAGAGGTGTAAAATATGTCGAAAGCCAAAAAAACAAACCAAAAATTAATTAAGATATTTACGATAATTGTTATACTAGCAATTATCATAGGAGTTGTATATTTAGTAGTAAATTATCAAAAAACAAATTATGGTGAAACGCAAAAACAACAAAACCAAGAAACAGTTGAGCCACAAGACTACAATGAAAAACTACAAAACTTACAAAACCAAATAACTGAAAAAGAAGGACAAATTCATAAACTAAATGAGGAACTAATGCCATTAGTAGAAGAAAGAACCGACTTAGAAAAACAAATTATAGAAACGACCGAAGAAGACGATAAAACAGGAAAAAAAATAGAAGAGATACAAAAAAAGCTAGAACCAATGAATAAAGAAATTGAAGAAAAGCAAGCAAAAATACAAGAGGAAAATGAAAAATTAATGAATCTTTATAATGAATATACTTCTGTTATGAATGAGAATATAACTGAAATTCCAACAGAAGAATAAAAGAAAATTGCCAAAAGGGATTACTTTCGTCCCGATTGGCAATTTTTGTTTGCTTTTTCTGATGTTTTTTGGGACGGGGTCAAAAAACATCGCTTACTTTTGGGATTTTTTAGATGGGACAAAAAAGTATTGTCTCATTTTTTGAATCCTATAAATCCCTAAGAAAAATTAGAAAACAATACAAAACTGTAAAACAAAAAACACAATAAATTAATAAACCTAAAATAAACGTCGAGAAATGTAGTGCCGTAGCTATAGCACGCTTATACCAACAATTACCAACCTTAATTATATTTACTTACAGTACTAGATATATTAAAATAAATATGTATAACAAATAAACATAATATTAAGCAAAAAGGAGACTGTGAGAAAATGAAAAAAGGGTTAAACAAGAATGCGAAAGAAAAAACGACAATTTCGCAAAAAGTAAAACAGTGCTTAACAAAAGCAAGAAAGTGGTTAGAAAATGCAAAAGAGTTAATCACTAAAAACAAGAAAACGGCATTAGTGGGAGGAGTAGCAACTATATTATTGGCTGTACTAGGAATAACAGCTATGTTCCAAACAACCAAAAACACTCAAAATGCAACCGATCCAGAACTAGCAAGAGCCATGAATTATGAACAAGTGCAAGAAGGAGAAGAAAAAGTAGAAGGGACCGAAAATGTAAAGTTCGATGCCTTTTTCTTGCGTGACATTAACAATGATGGCTATGCAGAAAGTATACGAGGAACTTGTAAAGAAATTGGAAAGGAAGATACCCTGTACATGGAACTAAATGTTCAAACAGCAGGGTATTTAAAAGATGCCAAAATTACAGTAGATGGCAAAAACTTTTATTTACAAACCACCTTGCCAAAAGACGAACAACTACAAGACAACTACATTGGTAGTAACATAAAAGAAATTAAATTTAACCAATTAAGAAACGGAACCCAAAAAATGCTAACCGGAATTGTAAGAAGTGGTGATTATTCTTATAATTCAACCAAAGCATCAGCAATTGGGACCAATATAAACAATTATTCTCAAGTAAACAGTATAACCCTTACTGGAACTTATGTGGATGAAGTAGGCCGAGAAACCGAAATTTCAAAAACAGTCAATTTTAACATAGATTGGTATGGAACCACAAGAGCAAGAATCTATACTACTACCCAAAACAGAAATATAGAAAATGCAATCAAAGACCAAGAAGGAACCATAAACTTAGATTTCACAGTATACACAGAAGAACTAGACCAAAGACTAAATTTACAAACCAACCACGTAGAAGCCGAAATACCAGAACTAAATGGTTATGCACCAATTGATGTAATCTACACTGGGAGCAATGCGACAGCAAATTACAATCCAGAAACCAAACTTATGACAATTGACAGAACTGCAGAGGTTGCAGAAGATGGAAAAATAACCAATGGAATGGGAAGAACCAATAGCTATGACATAAGAGCCATATACCCAATCGAAGCTTACCAAGCCTTAGGAACAGAAAGTGTACAACTAAGAGTACCAGTAAAAACTTATTACGAAGGATTTAACAATTCAAACTTAGAATTTAAAAACCCATATAAATCAAATATACCACAAGCAACGATTATCATAAACTACACCAAACCAGTAGAACAAACCTATAGCACAACCTTTGATGTAACAGTAGGAAAATATGTTTATGATCCAAGTTACCACTACATGGTATCCAAACAAAAACCATTAAAAATATACAATGGAGAAAGTGAGCAAGAAAAAGACGACATCTACACGGTTATGTGGAAAGGCTATGTAGGAACCAATGCCAACACAGATGGTATGACAATGAAAGAAGTAACAGGAGATCAATTTATTAAAACAGATAGCACACAAGAAAGCATGGAAGAGGTAAGTGCTAACATAGGAATCTACTTTACAGGAGCAGAAACCTTACTTGGCGAAAATGGATGGATTAAAGTCTATGACGACGAAACGGGAGACCTACTACAAACTTTCACCAAAGACAACTGGAACCAATACAATACAAGCAATCCATACAAATATGCTATCCCAGTAAAACATGTAAGAATTGAAACCAGTGAAATTGTGAAAAAAGAAACATCACTATATGTATATCACCTAAAAGAAATCAATGACGAAAAAATAACCACTAAATACGAAAGAAGTCAATTTGACCAACTACAATATATTAAAGCATCTTTAGCTGGGTTTATAGCAGGAGAGCAAATCGCAAGTGTAACACATCAAGCCTATTACGAAGCACCAATGTCAATAGCAGAAATTAAAATTAGCAAAAACACCATTTCAACCCAAGGAACTGAAAAAAATGACCGAATTACCATAGAGACCAGAGCAACAACTAGTAACAACCAAGTACCATGGCAAAATGGAACCTTTTTAGTAAAATTACCAACCGAAGTAATTGATGTTAAACTAAATGAAGTAAGCATTAATAACCAAAAGGTAAGAATTGAAAACTATGAAGTAATCCAAGAAAATGGACAAAACTTTATCAAAATCGTAACCAAAAACGATACGCCACAAACCTACACCATAACCTTGGATGTAGACTTATCAGCAGACCCAAGAATTGCTACTACAACCAAGTCAATTGAACTATATGCAACAAATGAAAATGGAAGTGACTATTACTACAAAGCAGCAGACATTTATGATGTCAACAATAACTTGAATACAGAAGAGATAGTAAACCATACAACAACTAGCCTTAGTATGGTATCTCCAAACTCATTGTTAACCAACCAAACAGCTACTAACTTTGATAACAAAGAAAGCACGGTAATTTCTCCACAAGTAGCAGACGTAAAACCAAATTATGCTGTAGTTGACTATGAACACGAACAAGAAGAACAAACGGCAACAATTGGTGTACAAATCAAAAATAACTATGCTAGCACCATTAGTGATATTTGTCTATTAGGAAAAATTCCATTTAGAGGAAACACCTATGTGATTAGTGGAGCAGACTTAGGTTCTAGCTTTACGACTAAAATGACAAACGAAGGAATTGGAATACCACAAGAATTAGCAGAAATAGCAACTATTTATTACTCTGAAAATGAAACACCAGATAAAGAAAGAACCAAAGAAGAAAATGGCTGGAAAACCAAAGACCAAGTAGAAAATTGGGACAATATAAAAACATTCTTAATCGACTTGGGTGATTACGTAATGCCAACTGGAAAAGAATTTCTATTTAACTATGTAGTAAAAATACCAAATGGGCTAGAATTTAACCAAGTAGCTTACAGCCACCATGGTGTATACTTTAGCTTAGATACCGAAAACGGAAAATATAAAACCAAAACAGAGCCTAACAAACTAGGTTTTAGAATTGCGGAAAAATACGAATTAAACTTAACGAAATACCAAACCGCAAAAGAAAAGAAAGTACCAGGAGCAGCCTATAGCTTCCAAGAAATTATCAAGAACGAAGATGGAAGTGAAACAACAGGAGAAGCTAAAACAGCAGTAACCAATGCAGAAGGAACCTTAAAAATAACCAACCTATATGCGGAAAAAATCTATGAAATAAAAGAAATTAAAACACCAGATGACTACGAATTAAACGAAGATGCCATCAGGTTTATTGCCCATGTGAATGAACATGGTGTGTTAACCATTGAAAAATTACAAGGAAACCCAAAAGGTGAAATACAAGTAACGAAAAACGAGGGTGAAAACTACCAAGTAAATATAGCAGTAGAAGACGAAGTAAAAGCAAGTTTAAAAATTACAAAAAAAGAACAAGGCTCAGAAATTAAAATACCACAAGTACGTTACAAACTAACAGGTTATGGTATGCCACAAAACGGAAAAACCATAACCACGAACCTAAACGGAGAAGCTAATTTAAAAGGACTAAAAATAGGAGAAGAATACACTTTGCAAGAAGTAAAAGCAGAAGGGTATTATTTAGCGAGCCCAATAAAATTTAGAATAGTAAACAACGAAGGAAATTATGTGTTAGAAGAAATAGAAGAAATAAAAGAAAACAACAATACAGAAGGAGAAACAACCGAAGAAACAACAAGCCAAGCAAATGCAATAGTAACTCAAGAAACAACAGAAGCAGATGGAATCCCAACCATCAGTATTGTATTAGAAGACGAAAAAATTCCAACCTATGACCTAGAAATTACAAAAATCAAAAAAACAACAGGAACTACCTTAGCAGACGAAGAGCTAATGGCAAAAGCAGAAGGAAACCTAGCTGGAACAGAAGTAACCTACCTTGCAGGAGCAAAATTCAAACTATACAAAGGAACGGAAGAAATAGGAGAATATATAACCGACAGCACAGGAAAAATTCAAATTACAGGATTATACCAATTTGAAAACAGTAAAAACATAGACCAAACTTATACCCTAAAAGAAGTATTAGCACCAGAAGGTTATGCTAAAGTAAAAGACATCACCTTTAAAGTAGAAAAAGAAGGAGAAGAACTAAAATTCCAAGAGGAAGAAACAGAAGGAGCTACCAAAAAACAATACCAAGTAGAAGGAAATACCATAAAACTAACCATAGAAGACAGTCCATCATTTAGACTACTAAAAAAAGATGCAGAAACCAAACTACCAATTGCAAACGTAAAATTTGCAATCTACAACGTAGATGATGGAGAAAAACCAGCAACGAACAGTAAAGGAGAAACTATAGGAACCCTAGAAACCATCAATGGAAAAGCATATTATACCGTAACGACTAATGAAAATGGAGAAATCACAGCAGACCTAACCGAAGGTCTATATAAAGCGGTCGAATTACAAGCAGAAGACCAATATGACATAGAAAACCAAACTCATTATTTTGGAGTTGGAACATCAAGAGAAGGAAAGAAAGTGCAAACAGTAGAATGGGCAAAAGGAATAGGGGGAAGTGAGAGTGATGCAATAACTTCAGTAGTAGCAACAAGTGATGGAGGATATATTGTAGGAGGATATTTTAAAAGTAACGAAATAGATTTAGGAAATGGAATAATATTAACGAATAATAATGCCTATAGAAATGGAATGTTAATTAAATATACTAGCAAAGGAGAGTGCGAATGGGCAAAAGGAATAGAAGGTTATGGTAGCGAAATAACCTCAATAGAAGAAACACAAGATGGAGGATATATAGTTGGAGGATATTTTTATGGCATTAAATTAGATTTAGGAAATGGAATAGAATTATCTAATAATGGTAAGGATGATGGAATGATAATAAAATATAATGCAGAAGGAGAATGTGACTGGGCAAAAGGAATAGGAGGAAGCAAAACTGATCGAATAACTTCAGTAGCAGAAACACAAGATGGAGAATATATCGTAGGAGGATATTTTCAAAGTGATCAAATTAATTTAGGGAATGGAATAATATTAAAAAACTATAATACTAGTGGAATATTGATAAAATATGATGTAAAGGGAGAAATAGAATGGGCTAAAGAAATACGAGGGGAAAATGGTTATGAAAGAATAGAAGCAGTAACAAGAACCGGTGATGGAGGAGTAATAGTAGGAGGATATTTTGAGTCAGGTTCAATAGATTTGGGAAATGGAATTAGTTTAACAAAGCAAACTAAAGGTGAATTTGCAGGAATGATAATTAAATATAATAGAGAAGGAGAAGTAGAATGGGCAAAATCTATAAATACAGATATAAATGATACCAGAATTTTTTCAGTAGTAGAAACAAATGATGGGGGAATAATAGCAGGAGGAGATTTTAGTGGTAAAGAAATAAATTTAGGAAATGGAATAACACTATCTAATAATGGTAAGAAGGATGGAATGATAATAAAATATAATGCAGAAGGAGAATGTGAATGGGCAAAAGGAATAGGAGGAAGTGAGAGTGACGCAATAACTTCAGTAGAGGCAACAAATGATGGAGGATATGTAATAGGAGGAGATTTTACAGCTACAATAGACTTAGAGAATGGAATAAGAATATCTAGTAGAGGGAATAGTGACGGAATGATAATTAAATGTAACAGTGAAGGAAATGTGGAATGGGCAAAGGAAATAGGAGGAACAGCTGGTGATTATATAAATTCAGCAACAGAAACGCAAGATGGGAAATATGTTATAGGAGGATATTTTTACAGTAGTTTAATAAGCTTAGAAAATGGGGAAAATTTAGTACAAAAAGGTACAAGTGGTGGTGATGGAATATTAGCTCAATACAAACCTGGTGAAATACCAGAAGTTGTAACAAAACAAGCAAAAGGAATAGGAGGAAATTATGAAGATGCAATAACCTCAGTATCAAAAACAACTGATGGAGGATACATTGCAGGAGGATATTTTAAAAGTAACGAAATAGATTTGGGAAATAGAATATTATTAAATCAATCAGTTAGCAGAGAATATGGTGATGGAATGTTAATTAAATATAATAAAGAAGGAGAAGCACAATGGACAAGAAAAATAGGAGGTAATGGGGATGAGGCAATAACTTTAGTAGCAGAGGCACAAGATGGAGGATATATAGTTGGAGGATATGCAAGTAGCTCAATAGTTGATTTGGAAAATGGGGTAAAATTAAGAACAAAAGAGAGTTCTCTAAGCTATACACAAGGTATTGTAATAAAATATAGTAAAGATGGAGAGGTAGAATGGGCAAGAGCAGTAGGACAAGGATTTAGTGATAAAGAAATGCTTGTAACACAGACAAAAGATGGAGCAATTATAATAGTAGTACGGTGGTAACACGATAATTAAGTACAATAAAGAAGGGAAATTAGAATGGGAAAAAGAAAAAGGAGGATATAGTGGAGACAAAATAACTTCACTAGCAGAAACAAGTGATGGAGGATATATTATAGGAGGACATTTTTATAGTGGTAAAATAGACTTAGGAAATGGAATAGAATTATCTAATAATGGCTATTATGATGGAATGCTAATAAAATATAATGCTGAAAGAGAGTGTGAATGGGCAAAAGTAGTAGGAGGAAGTGAAAATGATTATATAAAATTTGTAATTGAAATGAAAGACGGAGGATATATAATTGGAGGAAATTTTTATAGTAGTAAAATACATTTAGAAAAGGGGATAACATTAGAAAACCAATCAAGTAATACAAGCTGTAGTGATGTAATGATAGTTAAATATAGTAGTGAAGGAGAAATAGAATGGGCAAAAGGAATAGGAGGATCCGCTACTGACCAAGTAACTTCTCTAGTAAAGGCACAAGATGGAGGATATATAGTTGGAGGATATTTTGAAAGTGCAAAAATTAGATTAGGGCTAATTAATCAGGGAACAGCATATAGTTCTTCAGATGGGATGTTAATTAAGTATAATGACGAGAAAATGGAATGGGCAAAAGGAATAGGAGGGACTGGGAGTGATCGTATAATCTCAGTAACAGAAACAGATGATAAGGAAATCGTTGTTGGAGGAAATTTTAGTAGTAGTGAAATACACTTAGAAAATGGAAAAACTTTAACGAGTAATGGTAGTTACGACGGCATGCTCTTAAAAGTTAGACCAGAAATGGGCGTCCCAGAAATCCAAGAACTAGAAATAGAAAACCAAATCAAACAATTCAAAATCACAACAGACGTAAAAGAAATCGATGGTATAAAAGGTGGAACCATTTCAGGAGAAGACAAATCACCATACGAAAAAGTAAAATACAACCAAAACAATACACAAGAAATTATCATGAAACCAGACGAAAACTATGAAATCATTGGAATTACTGTAAATGGTAAAGAATATCCATTTGAGGCAAATGAAGACGGAACCTATACCATGCCACAATTTGAACAAATAACAGAAGATAAACATATTGAAGTAACCTACTCATTAAAGGATAACAAAATTATAATCAATAAAGTAGACAGTAAAACCAGACAACCATTAGAAGGGGCTAATTTTAAACTAGACCAAATAGAAGAAAGAACCAATCCAGAAAATGTAGTAGGAGGATTAACCGCAAATGGACAACAATACATAATAGCAAACCCTGAAGACGAAGTAACAGGAACCGTAGGTGAACTAACAGAAAGTGTTGTAGATTTACCACATTTTGTGGAACAAGAGGGAGCCTATGTTCCAACTAACAGCAAAACATACCAAAAAGCGAATGTAGCAGAAGCAACTGGAGGAATTCAAAACTCAACAGCAAACTCTTATGTACCAATCAATCTAACAGGAAAAGAAGGACAATATGTAGTGGTAATTAATGCTAGAGCATCCAGTGAAAGTAATTATGATATTGGCTATGCAACCATAACCGAAAACACAAATACACCAACTTTCAATAAAAGCAATACTTATGATGTAAAAATATCAGGAACGGTGGCAGCCAAAGATTACACCTCAACTGTATTGCAAGGAGGAAAAGTTTACTACCTACACTTAGCTTACCAAAAAGATGGTAGTGGTGATACAAACGAAGACCAAGTCGTATTTAACAGCATTAAAGTGTATGAAGCAACTACAATCAATACAGAAAGTGAAATAACAGAAGCAAAAGGAGAATTAACACAACACGACATACAAGCGCCAGTCTTTGTACAAAAAGACGGTACCTATGTTCCAACTAACAGTAAAACTTATCAAATGGCAAATGTAGAAGGAGCAACAGGAGGAATTCAAAGCTCAACAGCCAATTCTTATATACCAATCGATTTAACTGGTAGAGCTGGAAAATATGTAGTAGTGGTAAATGCTAGTGTATCTAGCCAAAGCGGAAACGACTATGGATATGCTGTTATTACCGAAAATACCAACATACCAAGTTCTAGTGCAAGTAAAATGTTAAATATCTCAGGAACCGTGGCAGCCAAAGACTATAACTCTAGTTTACTAGAAGGGGGCAAAATGTATTATCTACACTTAGGCTACCAAAAGAATGCAAGTACCGATACCGGAGATGACCAAATTGTATTTAACAGTATCAAAGTAGTGGGAACCACAAGTACAACCTATAACTTTATCGAAAACGAAGGAAAATACGAGTCAAATAACCAAGGAAAAGATAGTACAGTAGCAAACTCTTATTTACCAATTGATTTAACAGGCTATACCGGAAAATACAACTTAGTAGTAAATGCAAAAGTTTCAAGCGAAAATACTGATTATGGCTATGCAACCGTAACCGAGAACACAACAAGACCAAGCTATAGCACAACCACAGGAAGATTTATCTATATTTCTGGAACTACAGGAACCAATACAGAAGATAAAGACTATACAACCGTATTGCAAGGAGGAAAAATATATTATCTACACCTAGGCTATTACAAAAATGGTTCTACTAGCTCAGGAGACGACAAATTCACAGTAAATAGTGTAAAAATAACCCTAAATGATTCGGAACTATATCACACTGAAGTAACCACAAACAGCCAAGGACAAGCCATTACCCAAATACCATTTGGAAAATACAACATAACAGAAATAAAAGCACCAGAAGGTTATGAATTAAACGAAGAACCACAAGAAGTCGAATTTAGAGCAGACCAAAACCACGAATTTACCATTGAAAATAGTGAAAAAGCAAAATTAGTTGTACACCATTACATCAAAGGAACCACACAAAAAGTAGCAGAAGACAGTTACCAAGAAGGAAAAATAGGACAAAACTACAAAACAGAACCACAATTAGACCTAGCAAAATATGAACTAGAAAAAGACGAAGAGCAAAACCTAATCTTGCCAGAAAACGCACTAGGAACCTATGTATCAGGAACAACCGAAGTAACCTATTACTATGTAGAAAAACAAATACCATTAACCGTGCATCACTACATAGAAGGAACCACAACACCAGTTCCACTAGCAGATGGAACAGAAGCTAAAACGGTGCAAGAAAAAGGAAACAGAGGGCAAAACTATCAAACTAATGAAATTGAAGATAGTTTATTAAGTGAACACTACGAATTAGTAGAAGTGCCAGAAAACGCACAAGGAACTTACGAAGAAAACGAAATAACCGTAATTTACTACTATAAAAAAGTAGAAAAAGAAATAACAATAACAAAAGTAGATGCCCAAAACCAAGAAACACCATTAGCAGAAGCAGAATTTACGATTACGCCAAAAAAAGAAAAACCAAAACCAATTGTAAGCCAAATGCAAGCAAATGGTAACTACCAATTTGAAAAACAAGGAGAAAAATATGTATCAACCAACCAAAATAAAAATAGTACAAGTACTAATGGATACATAGAAATTGACTTAACAAAAGTAGGAAAAACCAAAATAAAAGTGAATGCAGAAGTAGGAAGTGAAAGCAATTTTGATATTGGATATGCAACTGTAACTGAGGATACCAATGTACCAAACTTTAATAAAAATAATTCGTACTTTATTAAGATTTCAGGAACACAAGCAGAAAAAGACTATGAAACCGAATTAGAAGGTGGAAAAGTATATTACTTACATTTTGCGTATGTAAAAGATGGAAGTAGTTCAACAGCACCTGATACGTTTACGATTAATAGCATAGAAGTAGAAGGAGCTGTAACAATACCAGAAATTTATACAACCAACGACCAAGGAAAAATCACAACAACACTAGAAGTAGGAGAATACGTAGCAACCGAAATAACGGCACCACAAGGTTATGAACTGCCAGAAAATCCTCAAGCAGAATTTGTAATAAACAAAGAAACTGACAAAATAGAACTAACCATACCAAACCACAAAAAACAAGGAAATGTGGTGGTACATCACTACATCCAAGGAACAGAAGAAAAAGTACCAGCAAAAGAAGAAGGACAAGTAGTAGAAGATGAAACAAAAACTGGAAACCTAGGAGACATCTTTATTACTAAAGAATCTGAAAACGTAAATGAAAGTTATGAATTGGTACAAGTAGTAGGAAATGAGTCTGGTGAATACGAGGAAGAAGAACAAGTAGTTATTTACTATTACAAACTAAAAGCCCCAGAAATAACAAATCATGAAATCACAAAAACAAGTAATACCGAAAAAGTAACAGACCCAAGCCAAAGTATAGACTACACCATAAACTATCAAGCAACTATCAATCCTTATATAGGAACAGCAACCATAACAATGGTAGATAATTTGCCATATGAAATAGACCAAGAAAAATCTAACCTAGCAGATGGTATTTATGATGCCGAAAATAGAACTATTACTTGGGAAGAAACCATAGAAAATATCAACACCGTAACTGAAGGAAGTAAAACAATTGAAATAACCAAACAAATTAGTTTAGTATTTACGAACTTGGATGTAACCCAAGAAACAGTAATAAACAATGTAGCAGGAACCCTTAAACTAGAATCCCCAGAAAAAGAAGAAACTGTGGAAAGTACCAAAGAAATTCCAGCCGAATACCTAATAAATATTGTTGTAAACAAAATCTGGAACGACAACGAAGTACAAAAGCAAAGAAGACCTAAAAGCATTGTAATCCAAGTAAAAAACGGAGAAGAAGTAGTGGCATCTAAAGAAGTAAATACTACAAATGCAGTAGAAGGAAAAGAAAACCAATGGGCAGTAGAATTTGAAAACTTACCAAAATACGGAGAAGACGGAAACGAAATCGTTTATACGGTAGACGAAACAGTATTAGATGGTGACGAACACAAAGATGACTTAAAATTCTATACCAAAGAAATAACAAAAGTCGAAGATAACCAAGCAACGATAAGAAATACCTTTACCGTACCAGACGAAAAAACAGAAATTATTGTCAATAAAATATGGAAAGATAACAACAACGAAAATGGAAGAAGACCAGAAGCGATTAAATTACAAGTTAAAAACGGCAAAGATATTGTAAAAGAAGAAGTAATAAGAGATACTTGGGTTCATACATTTACTGACTTACCAAAATACAACGAAAACGGTGAAGAAATTGTATACACAGTAGACGAAACAGTATTAGATGGAGACGAGCACAAAGAAGACTTAAAATTCTATACGAAGTCAATCCAAGGAACCACAATTACAAATACCTTTACCGTACCAGATGAAAGAATTAAGGTGACTGTAAACAAAGTATGGAAAGATAATGATATTCAAAAACTAAGAAGACCAGAAAAAGTTGTTGTGGTATTAAAACAAGGTAATCAAGAAGTAGCAAGACAAGAAATAGGACAGGAAGAAAACTGGACTTATACTTTTGAAAACTTACCAAAATATAACGAAAAAGGGCAAGAAATTGAGTATGCAGTAGACGAAACCGTATTGGATGGTGACGAGCATAAAGAAGACTTAAAATTCTATACCAAACAAATTGGAAAAGTAACAGAGAACAAACAAGCAACTATCATAAATACCTTCCAAAAACCAGAAGACACAACCAATGTAGTAGTAAACAAAATTTGGAACGACAACAACAATGAAGCCGAAAAACGTCCAGAAAGCATTAAATTACAACTAAAACAAGGAAACAATCAAATAGTTGAAGAAATAGTAACAGTAGAAAATGCTATCGAAGATAACACAAATACTTGGGAATACACCTTCGAAAACTTACCAAAATACAATGAAAATGGACAAGAAATTGGGTATACAGTAGACGAAGTAGAAGTAAATAGCGAAGACTTAAAATTCTACGAAAAAACCATAGAAGGAACAACTATAACCAATACCTTTACCCAAAACACAGACAAAATAAATGTAACAGCAACCAAAGTGTGGGAGGATAATGAAGTTCAAAAAGCAAGAAGGCCAAGCAGTGTAGTTATTCAATTAAAACGAAATGGAGAAGTCGTACAAAGTAAAGACCTTGCTATTAACCAAGAACAAAACGAATTTAGTCTAACCTTTGAAGACCTACCAAAATACGACCAATACAATAATATTATAAGCTATACAGTAGATGAAGATACTAAAGATGTTGGAGATTTAAAATTCTATGTAAAAACAATTGATGGAAATACAATAACTAATACTTTTGTAAGACCAATTGACATGATTTCTATTCAAGTAGAAAAGCAATGGGTGGATCAAACTAACATCTATGAAAAACGTCCAGAAACCGTAACCATAGAAGTAAAAAACGGAGAAAAATTAGTACAAGCAAAAGTAATTTCAAGTGAAGAAAACTGGGAAACAACCTTTACCAAACTTCCAAAATACGATGAAAATGGACAAGAGATAAGCTATACAATAAAAGAAAAAGAAACCAATGAAGGGGAATTATCTTACTACACAAGTGAGGTTGGAAGAATGGAAGAAAAGGGAGCAGACGAAAAACAAGTAATAGTAACTAACACCATGACCAAAATCCCAGGATTTGTAGAAATCAAATACGTAGATAAAAACACCAAAGACGAAATCGACAATAGAGGCGAAGAAGAAGGAATTGTAGGTGACAATTTTGATATTAGTAACCACAAAAAAGAAATCCCAGGCTACACGTTAGTAGAGGAGCCAGAAGAAATAACAGGAACTTATACAGAAAAAACGCAAATCAAAACCTACTATTACGCAAAAAATACCAAAGTAATTGTAAAATACCTAGAACAAGGAACCAACAAAATTCTAACGCCAGAGCCACAATATGAAATTCTAGGATATGAAGGGCAAGGATATACAACAACTAACAAACAAATTGAAGACTACACCTTTATAGAGAGTACGAAAAATACATCAGGAACGATGAAAAGAGACGAAATTGAAGTTATTTATTACTATGCACCAAACACCAAAGTTCATATAAGACATTTAGAAAAAGACGATACACCAGAAAACAATACCGATAATAAAGTGTTAGCAAGTGCACAAGTAATAAATGGTTATGTAGGACAAGAATACGAAACAAAAGCGGTAGATATTGATGGCTATACATTAATAGAAAATACTAACAATACAAAAGGAACCATGACAAAAGACGAAATCGAAGTAATCTACTACTATGCAAAAAATACAAAAGTAATCGTAAAATACTTAGAACAAGACAATACGCCAGACAATAACCTAGACAATAATGTCTTAGCAACTGAAGAAGAACTAAATGGTTATGTCGGACAAAACTATGAAACAAACAAAAAAGAAATAGAAGATTACATATTTGTAGAGAGCACAAATAACACAAAAGGAACCATGGAAAAAGACGTAATTGAAGTAATTTACTACTATGCACAAAAAACAAAAGCAACTGTACAACATATTGACAAAGAAACCGGAAAAATACTAAAACAAGAAAGTAAAGCTGGAAAAGTAGGAGACATCTTCAAAACGCACCCAGAAGATATCGAAGGCTATGTGGTAGTAATTGTACCAGAAAACCCAGATGTGACTATGACCAAAGAAGAGCAAATTGTAAAATACTATTATGTAAAAATCTCAGCAGGTGTGGTCGAAAAACATATCGACATCATAACAGGAGAATTGCTAGATGGTAAACAGCACCAAGGAAACAAAGGCGATGACTACAAGATAGACCCTGAAGAATTCCAAGGTTATGAATTAGTAATTGTAGACAAAGATGGAAATGATAGACTACCAAATAATGCTGAAGGAAAAATGGAAGAAGAGTTAATCGAAGTAAAATACTACTACATCAAAAAAGCAAGCCTAAGAGTAAAACATATCGACCAAGAAACAGGCTTAGAACTAGCCGAAGATGAAACAACACAAGGTTACGAAAACGACGATTATGAAACCAAAGAAAAAACCTTTAAAGGTTACGAACTAGTAGAAACACCAAAAAATGCAAATGGAAAACTACAAGTAACCAAAAACGAAGATGGAACCTATAACACAGAAACAGTAGTTACCTATTACTATCAAAAACCAAAAGCAAAAACAGCAGTAGTACTTGAAAAACATATTGATATAAACACAGGAAAAACACTAGCTAAAGAGGAACACAAAGGAAAAGTAGGAGATAGTTACAGCATTTCAAGTAAAGACTTTACAGGCTACGAATTAGTCAGCAGTAAATTACCAACCAATTATAAAGGACAAATGACAGAAGAAGAAATCGAAGTAATCTACTATTACCAAAAAATAGCCAAAGTAACTGTCCAATATATCGACAAACAAACTGGAGAAAAACTAAATCAAGATGAAATCAAAGGCTATGTAGGACAGACCTACGAAACCGAAGAAAAACAATTTGACGGTTATGAACTAATAGAAGTACCATCAAACGGAAAAGGTGAAATGAAAGACAGTGAAATCGTAGTAAAATACTACTATAAGAAAAAAGCAGAAATAGAAATCCAATACCTAGAAAAAGACAACAACTATCCATTAGCAGAAAGTGAAGTAGTAAAAGGCTATGTAGGAGACAAATATGAAACCCAAAGAAAAGATATACCATACTACAAATTTGTAGAAAGCACAACCAATACCAAAGGAACCATGACAGCCGACAAAATAACAGTAATTTACTACTATCAAAAACAAATCTTTAACTTAAGTGTAGACAAATGGGTAAGTAAAGTAAGCTTAAATGGTATAACAACAGGAGCAAGGGACTATGAAACAAAAGACCAATTATACAAACTAGACATCCATAGAAACAAAGTAGCAAATGCAGACCTAAAAGTAACTTACACCATAAGAATTAGTAACAAAGGAGAAATCGAAGGAACCGTTGGAAAAATAACAGAATTAATTCCAGCAGGATTTAGCTTCCATCAAGAAGATAATGACTTATACTGGGAAGAGGCAGGAGGAATCTTAATAACCGAAAGCTTAAAAGACCAAAAAATCCAAGCAGACGAAATAAAAGAAATACAACTTGTTCTAAGATGGAATCCAAGCGAAGAAAACTTTGGAAGCAAAAACAACAGTGTCATCATAGGAAACCTAAACAACCCAGCAGGCTACCAAGACATCGACAAAGAAGACAATCAAGCAAAATCCGAAATGTTACTAACCATAGCAACTGGACTAGACAGAAACGATAGAATTGTCATCATAGGAATTGTACAGATTGTATTAGCTATTTCAGTAGGATTACTAGTAAGCTATAAGAAAAAGGAAAAATAAAAAATGAGACAGTAGGGACAGTCCTTTACTGTCTCATTTTTCTATCCCTAAAATAATCAGGCTAAACCCTTGACATCCGTAAGAAAAATATGCTATAATAAAGTGTAATTTTTATTCAATTATGTTAAAAATTAGGAAAAGAGGAATCAAACTTAAGTATCCCTAAGGAAAGCCGACTTGGAAAAAGCAGACAAGTTGGCAACTTTAGACTAAGCTACTTAAGTTAGAGAAGGACTTTTTCTAATTCAATATAAATTTATTTTCTGCTTAAATCAATTTTAAGGAGTGATTTTTTTGAAAATCAAAGAAGTAAATTACGAGAAAGCTTCTCGTAAAGATTTCGCAAAAGTTGGTGATTACATCGAAATGCCAAACCTAATCAAAGTCCAAAAAGATTCTTATGACTGGTTTGTAGAAGAAGGATTAGGCGAAGTATTAAGAGACATCTCACCAATAGAAGACTACTCAGGAAACTTAGTTCTTGAATTTTTCGATTATTACATGGAAGAAAAAACAAAATATTCTGTAGAAGAAGCCAAAGAAAGAGATGCAACTTACTCTACTAGATTACATGTAAAAGTAAGACTAATCAACCGTGAAACTGGTGAAATTAAAGAACAAGAAATCTACTTAGGAGATTTCCCATTAATGACAGACAGTGGAACATTCGTAATCAATGGAGCAGAAAGAGTTGTAGTCAGCCAATTAGTACGTTCACCAGGATGTTACTATGGAGAAGAATTTGACACAAAAACAGGAAAAAGAACTTACAATTCTACTGTTATGCCACTTCGTGGAGCATGGTTAGAATATGAAACCGATGGAAATGACATCTTCTATGTACGTGTTGACAGAACCAGAAAAGTTCCAGTAACCACATTATTAAGAGCTATTGGAGTTATTTCAGATGACCAAATAAGAGAATTATTTGGTGACGAAGAAATGATTACAGCAACAATTGCTAAAGACACTATCAAAGACCAAGACGAAGCCTTAATCGAAATTTATAAAAAACTAAGACCAGGAGAACTTCCAACCGTAGATGCAGCAAGAAATCTATTCAATGGATTGTTCTATGACAACAAAAGATATGATTTAGACAAAGTAGGAAGATACAAATTCAACCAAAAATTAGCAATAGCAGGAAGAATTAAAGATAAAATAGCAGCGGAAGACATTATGGACAGCGAAACAGGAGAAGTGTTTGTACAAGCAGGAGAAATGATTTCAGAAGAAGTAGCAGAAGAAATCCAAAATGCTGGTATCAATAGTGTAGACATACTAGTAGGAGAAAGAAAAGTAAGAATTATAGGAAACAGTACTGTTAATATCCACAAAGTATTACCAACTGTTGATTTAAGCAAATTACATATTAAAGAATTAGTAAATTACAATGTATTAAAAAATATTGTAGACAATACAGACGAAAAAGATTTAGTAAAAGCCTTACAAGAAAGAATGGATGAATTAGTACCAAAACATATCACAACAGAAGATATGATAGCATCTATTAACTACTTATTAAATCTTTCACATGGATTAGGAAAACCAGATGATATTGACCACTTAGCAAACCGTAGAATTCGTTGTGTTGGTGAATTATTACAAAATCAGTTTAGAATTGGTTTAACAAGATTAGAAAGAGTTGTTCGTGAAAGAATGACAATCCAAGACTTAGATGTTGTAACACCACAAACTTTAATCAACACCAAACCAATTACATCAGCTATCCGTGAATTCTTTGGAAGTTCCCAATTATCACAATTTATGGATCAAACAAATCCACTATCTGAATTAACCCATAAAAGAAGAATATCAGCATTAGGACCTGGTGGATTAACAAGAGAAAGAGCAGGATTTGAGGTACGTGACGTTCACTATACACACTATGGTAGATTATGCCCAATCGAATCTCCAGAAGGACCAAACATTGGATTAATCTCAGCACTTTCATCATTTGCAAGCATTAACGAATATGGATTTATTGAAACACCATACCGTAAAGTAGACCCTAAAACTCATAAATTAACAGATATTGTAGAATACATGAGTGCTGACGTAGAAGACAATTATATTATTGCCCAAGCATCAGAACCAATTGATAAAAACGGAAGATTTGTAGATGAAAGAATTAGAGTTCGTTTCAAAAACGAAGTAATCGAAGTTGACCGTGATAAAGTTCAATATGTTGACGTATCACCAAAGCAATTAGTATCAATTGCTGCTGCCATGATACCATTCTTAGAGCATGATGACGCAAAAAGAGCGTTAATGGGTGCTAACATGCAACGTCAAGCAGTTCCACTTATGATAACAGAAAGTCCAATCATAGGAACAGGAATTGAATATAGAGCAGCCAAAGACTCTGGAATTCTAGTATTAGCAGAAGAAGATGGTGTAATTGAAAAAGTAACAGGTGATAGCATAACTGTAAAATATGATAACAAAAAAACAATTACTCATAAACTTCGTAAATTCAAAAGAACCAATGGTGGTACCTGTATCAACCAAAAGCCAATCGTAAAAGCAGGAGAAAAAGTGAAAAAAGGAGATGCCATAGCAGATGGACCATCAACTTCTAATGGAGAAATGGCACTTGGTAAGAACGTATTAGTTGCTTTCTCAACATGGGAAGGATACAACTATGAGGATGCTATCTTAATTAACGAAAAATTAGTAAAAGAAGACGTATTTACTTCTATTCACATAGAAGAATATGATTGTGAATGCCGTGACACCAAATTAGGAGCAGAAGAAATTACACGTGACATTCCAAATATTGGTGATGATTCTTTAAAAGACTTAGATGAAAACGGAATTATCAGAATTGGTGCAGAAGTAAGACCAGGAGATATCCTAGTTGGAAAAGTAACACCAAAAGGAGAAACCGAATTAACAGCAGAAGAAAGACTATTAAGAGCTATCTTTGGTGAAAAAGCAAGAGAAGTAAGAGATACTTCTTTAAGAGTACCACATGGAGAAGCAGGAACAATCGTAGACGTAAAAATCTTTACAAGAGATAATTCAGATGAATTAGGACCTGGTGTAAACCAAATTATTAGATGTTACATTGCAACCAAAAGAAAAATCTCAGTTGGAGATAAAATGGCTGGACGTCATGGTAACAAAGGTGTTATCTCAAGAGTATTACCAGAAGAAGATATGCCATTTATGCCAGATGGAACCCCAATTGATATTCTTTTAAACCCATTAGGTGTGCCTTCTCGTATGAATTTAGGTCAAGTTTTAGAAGTACACTTAGGAGGAGCTGCTAAAGCATTAGGATGGAAAATTGCTACACCAGTATTTGATGGAGCAACTGAGGCTGATGTAAAAGAATTATTAGCAAAAGCTGGTATGAGTGAAGATGGAAAAACTATTTTATACGATGGTAGAACAGGAGATCCATTTGATAAACCAATCACAGTTGGTGTTATGTATATGTTAAAACTTCATCACTTAGTAGATGACAAAATTCATGCTCGTTCAACTGGACCATACTCACTAGTTACACAACAACCTCTAGGAGGTAAAGCACAGTTTGGTGGACAACGTTTTGGAGAGATGGAAGTTTGGGCATTGGAAGCTTATGGTGCATCTTATACCTTACAAGAAATGCTAACCGTTAAATCAGACGATATCGTAGGAAGAGTAAAAACTTATGAAGCAATTGTTAAAGGGGAAAACATTCCAGAGCCAGGAGTTCCAGAAAGCTTTAAAGTTCTTGTAAAAGAATTACAATCTTTAGGATTAGACGTTCGTCTATATTCAGAAGATAACGAAGAATTGGAACTAAAAGAAAACATCGAAGAAGGAATTGAATATGACCCTGAAAAAGATAAGAAAATATTATCAGAAGACCAAGTAATTGCAGATGGTGACTTAGACGGATATAGTGAAGAGTTAGAAGATGATGTGTTACTAGAGGAAGAGACAAGTGATATGGAAGAAGATAATGATGAACTTTTCGAAGATTTAGGGGATGAAGATGACGAATTGTTATATGATAATGATTTGGCAAGTGATAATATTGATAATGATGAAGATATCATTTAATTAAATAAATTTCAAAAAGACAAGAAGCGACCAGAAGGAATTGCAAGAGCAGGGGATAGACTTCAAAATCTGTTTTGAGATTAACCTATTAAAACCATTGGAGATGTGTCCCAAATCCGACATTTATGTCGGAAAAGAACCGTCCCCAATAGGACATGGGAGGAAAAAGAGTGGACGAATTAGATATTTTTAATAAATTAAAAATAGGTGTGGCATCTGATGAGAAAGTAAGAGAGTGGTCAAAAGGTGAAGTTAAAAAGCCAGAAACAATTAATTATAGAACATTAAAACCAGAAAAAGATGGTTTGTTCTGTGAGAGAATATTTGGGCCAACAAAAGACTGGGAATGTCACTGTGGTAAATATAAGAGAGTGAGATATAAAGGAATTGTGTGTGACCGTTGTGGAGTAGAAGTAACCAAAGCAAAGGTTAGACGTGAAAGAATGGGACATATTGAATTAGCTGCACCAGTAGCACATATTTGGTATTTTAAAGGAATTCCAAGTAGAATTGCTTTAATGTTAGATATTTCACCAAGAAACTTAGAAAAAATTATTTATTTTGCTTCTTATGTTGTAATTGACAAAGGAACAACTAACTTAGAAAAATGTCAAGTATTAAATGAAAAAGAATATCATGAAGCAGAAGAACAATATGGAAGAGGTTCTTTTAAAGCAAAAATGGGAGCAGAAGCTTTAAAAGAATTACTAGAAGCTGTTGATGTAGAAGCATTATCAGCACAAATTAGAAAAGAATTAGAAACAGCAAGTGAACAAAAAAGAGTAAAATTAGTAAAAAGATTAGATACGGTAGAAGCATTTAGAATTTCTGGAAATAAACCAGAATGGATGATTATGCAAGTTGTACCAGTTATTCCACCAGAATTAAGACCAATGGTACAATTAGATGGTGGTAGATTTGC
>CANEEJ010000007.1 GCA_947426525.1 uncultured Clostridium sp.
GAACGTGTTTTCTTCCATCATGTACAGCAATTGTATGACCAACCATTTGTGGATATATTGTTGAAGCTCTAGACCATGTCTTTAATACTTCTTTATTTCCAGATTCATTCATAGCTTCTACTCTTTTAAGTAGTTCAGGCGCTACGTATGGTATTTTCTTGCTTGATCTTGACATTAAATTTTTCCTCCTTACTTTCTTCTCTTAACAATAAACTTATTAGATTGTTTCTTTTTATTTCTTGTTTTGTATCCAAGAGCTGGTTTACCCCAAGGTGTCATTGGTCCAGCGTGTCCTACTGGTGCTCTACCTTCACCACCACCGTGTGGGTGATCTACTGGGTTCATAACAGATCCTCTAACAGTTGGTCTGATACCCATATGTCTTTTTCTACCAGCTTTACCAATTTTAACATTTTCATGATCGCTGTTTCCGATTACACCGATAGTAGCTCTACATGTTGCTAAAATTAATCTCATTTCTCCTGATGGAAGTCTTACGTGTGCATATTTTCCTTCTTTTGCCATTAATTGTGCACTTTGTCCAGCAGCTTTTACTAATTTTCCACCTTGTTTTGGATTTAATTCGATATTGTGAATTAAAGTACCAACTGGAATGCTATTTATTGGCATACAGTTTCCTGGTTTGATATCAGCTGTTTCTCCAGATACTACTTTGTCTCCATCTTTTAATCCTTGTGGAGCTAAGATATATGCTTTTTCTCCATCTTCATATTGGATTAATGCAATGTTAGCACTTCTGTTTGGATCGTATTCGATTCCTATTACAGTTGCTTCCATGTTATCTTTTCTTCTTTTAAAATCTACAATTCTATATTTTTGTCTGTTTCCACCACCTTGGTGTCTTACTGTGATTCTTCCATATGAGTTTCTTCCTGCATTTTTCTTTTTCTTTGCTAATAAAGATTTTTCAGGAGTTTTCTTTGTGATTTCTGCGAAATCTGAAACTGTCATATTTCTTCTAGATGGTGTATATGGTTTGAAGTGTTTCATTCCCATTTTTATTTCTCTCCTTTTTCATTTATTTTCCGGGTTCTTTCCCGATATTTTCATTTTCTTTCTATTGATTTCACTATGCTCCCATAAATTCATCAATACTATCTTTGTACTTCTTAGAAACTTTAGTTGCTTTTCCACCTTTTGTTAAGTAAGAAGTTTCTTCTGGATTCGTATCAATTGTAACAATTGCTTTTTTCCAGTCAGAAGTTTTACCCATGTGGTATCCAACTCTTTTCTTTTTACCATTTACATTCATAGTATTAACTTTTAATACTTTTACATCAAAAAGTTTCTCAACAGCTTTTGCTATTTCAACTTTTGTTGCTTTTCTATTTACTTCGAAAGTGTATTTTCCTTCTTGTAATTGGTCGTTACTCTTTTCTGTAACGATTGGTGCTATAATTATATCTTCTGGTTTCATTTAAGCGTACACCTCCTCTAATTTTTTAACAGTATCAACTGATAAAATTAGATTTGTATATTTTAATAAATCAAATACGTTAATATTGTTTGCGGTAATTGTTTTTACCCCTTCAATATTTCTTGATGACATTAATACATTTTTGTTGTTTTCTGGAAGAACGATTAATGTTTTTCCTTCTACTTTTAAATCAACTAATGCTTTTGCCATTGTTTTTGTTTTGATTTCTTTTACTTCTAATTTATCTACTACTGTTAGTTCTTTTTCTAATACTTTAGAACTTAAGATTGATTTAATTGCCAATCTTCTTTCTTTTTTATTAACAGTATATCTGTATGAACGAGGTTTTGGTCCTAAAGCAATACCACCTTTAATCCATTGTGGGCTTCTTGTTGAACCTTGTCTTGCTCTACCTGTTCCTTTTTGTCTCCATGGTTTTCTACCACCACCAGAAACTTCTGCTCTTGTTTTTGTACTTTGTGTACCTTGTCTTTGATTAGCTAAATAATTTACTAGTACGCTATGTACAATATTTTCATTTGGTTCAATTCCAAATACGCTTTCAGCTAATTCTATATCACTTACTTTTTTACCTTTTAAATCGTATACGTCTACTTTTGGCATTTTGTTTTCCTCCTTCCTTATTTAGTAGCCTTTACAGCTGATTTTACTTTTAGGATAGCTCCTTTTGCTCCAGGAACGCTTCCTTTTACTAAGATTACGTTTTTATCCATATCTACTCTTACAACATCTAAGTTTTGAATCGTAATAGTAACTCTTCCCATATGTCCTGGAAGTTTTTTACCTTTAAATACTCTACCTGGTGTTGCACAAGCTCCCATAGAACCTGGTCTTCTGTGGTACATAGATCCATGTCCCATTGGTCCTCTGTGTTGTCCATGTCTTTTGATAACACCTTGGAATCCTTTTCCTTTTGATGTTCCTTGTACATCTACTTTTTCTCCAGCTTCGAAAATGTCTGCTTTAACGTCGTCTCCTACTTTGTAGTTTGCTACATCCTCTGTTCTGAATTCTCTTAAATGTTTTTTGTTAGCAAGTTTTGCTTTTGCAAAATGTCCTGCTTCTGGTTTATTAATATGTTTATCTTTTACTTCTCCGTATCCTAATTGGATGGCATTGTATCCGTCAGTTTCTACTGTTTTTACTTGTGCTACAATGTTTCCAGCTGTTTCAATTACAGTTACTGGGATTACATTTCCTTTTTCGTCGAAGATTTGTGTCATACCGATTTTTTTTCCGATAATTCCTTTCATTCTTTCTTTCCTCCTAACTATTGGCTGACTTTTGTCAGCTTGGTTTTGCTGAGGCTGTTAAAACTTGTTTGTTACAGCGTCAGTATGCAAATGCGTTAAGCATTTGTATTCCTAATAAATAAATGTCTTACAATTTTATTTCAATATCAACACCAGCTGGTAATTCTAATTTCATTAGACTGTCAACTGTTTTTTGTGTTGGATACAAGATGTCGATTACTCTTTTATGGGTTCTCATTTCAAATTGCTCTCTTGAGTCTTTGTATTTGTGTGGAGAACGTAAAATTGTTACTATTTCTTTTTGTGTTGGTAATGGAATAGGACCTGATACCTTTGCTCCTGTTTTCTTAGCAGTATCTACTATCTTTTCAGCAGACTGATCTAAAACTACATGGTCATAAGCTTTTAGTCTTATTCTAATTTTCTCACTTGTTGCTACTGTGTTTGCCATTGTAATTTTCCCTCCTTCTTTTTTTGTTTTCTTTTTCGGCTTTTGCCGGAGATAGCTTGGTTTGCTATCAAAATTACCTTGGCAAGTTAAAACGTACTCTGGTGTTTCGAATATCACCTATATAAAAACCCAAAAATTGCATGATAATTTTGGGATAAGTACATTTTCTTACCGCCTGGTCTTTGCCATAACATACTCCACCAAAGTTCCCTCCATCCTACATTTCCGTAAGGATGTAGCCACATTTGGCTTCAACGCTTATATTTTCATGCTTATTTATTATACAACGCTTATTTCCGTATGTCAACACCTTTTTACAAATTTGTAATATTTTGTTTTAAAAAATACCAAGTCTATATTCTTGGTATTTTTACAATCTATAATTTTTAAATTTTGAATTTTAGAAATCGAATTAATAATTTTTTGAATTAATTTTATCCCTGTTACAAAGTTGTTTTTGCAATTTTCCAAAAATAATTGCATGTTTCTATTAAAACACGAAAGCCTACTTTTTGCAATAATTTCAACCGTTCTTTTCATCGCAAATTTCGCTATTTTTCGCTACAAAAAAGATAGCAATTTGCTATCTTTTTGTAGCTTTAGCAATTAGTATATAATAAAATATGTTATATCATTTCCATTTGCTACATCTATACGTCCTTCTGCAACGGCATCTCGTTTAGCATTATATGCATTTTTTACCGTAATCTTTACCTTAAAAAACCATATTCCGTTTCCTTCATAAGTTCTCGCTAAATACCCTGTAACAGAATGAACTTTTACGCCATAAGGACAACTATCTTCTATTTGCATTCTAAATACATCTTCTGCATCATCACGATATCTTGTATCTGAAAAATCTTCTGGCTTTGTTTCTGTTTGTATTGGAGCTACTGGCTCATTGGTAACAGTTGTATTTTCAACGCTTGGTACAGACTTTTCTTCTTTTTTATGACAAGTTAATAATATTTCTGCATCTTTGCTAATCTCTGCTCCTGTTTCAACGCTTTGGCTTATTACTTCCCATTTACTATCATCTTCAAAAAGCAGACTATTACCATCATCTCCTTTAGTTGTAATATTAGTAAAGCCTATATTTTTCAATTTATCTTTAGCTGTAGTAACATCAAGTCCTTTTACATCTATCATAGTTAATTGTTCTTCTTTGCCATCAGTCACATTAATTTGAGAGCTAGTACAACTAATTTTTATTTTAACAGTTTCAGGTTTTGATACATTTATTTTTATTTCTCCCTTAATAGATGAATCCTCTACATTTTCAAAATTAAGTGTATGTTCGCCTTTCTTTAATGATGTTGTATACGTTTCAGTAGTTCCATGTTTTAAAGTACCTTGATAAGAATATTTATCAACATAAACTTTTACATCATATTTACTAAGCATTAAATTTTCTGAACATTCTATTTCTAAATCCACTTTATACTCTGGTTCAGAAATAGTAATTTTTACTATATTATTTCCTCGATATTCAATGTTGATTTTATATCCATCCATATTTTTAGCAGTATATGATTTATCAGTTTTATATGGGTCTATTTTAAATCCTTTGTCCTCACATAGCTTGTTATAATTTTTGAAAGCTTCTTTAGACATTTCTCCTACATATGCTATAAATCCAGTTTCATTGTCTTTTTCAATCTTACCCACTTTTGATTCTGGTACAGGAATTAATCTAGCATATTCACTATCAGGCCATTCCAGACTTCCTAACTGCATAGGAGCATTGAGGTCAATGTTCATTTGATTTTCAGATTCGTAATAATATAATTTAAGTTCATACCCTTCTGTATTATAGGCATAAAATGAACTACCTAATTGTTCTATGTCTACTGTAAATCCCTTTTCCTTACAATCCCTAGCGTATTTGTCATATTGAGTAGGAGATATTTTGTAAATCGATAATGACAATCTATCCCTTGAATTACTGTTTATTCTTCCCAAAAGTGATTTTGGTTTTGGAATAATATCACTTAATACAATATCATCCCAGCTGAAATTTCTTGCATCATTGTTTGTATTATATGTACTAAAATAAGGAAATATTAAAATTAGTGCTAAAATTAGTGGAACTTTGTATAACCAAATTTTATGTGATTTTATAATCTCTTTTTTCATTAAAATTGCAATAATACAAAGTGCAATTCCTGCTAAAGCAATTAATCCTGCCATAATATGTTTTCCATTAAATGCCCCCATACTCATCAAAGCAAATAATATTAATACAATAATCGGCATTTTTCCGTATTAATTTATGGCTCCTATTATCTGATGAATCTTTTGATAAATTATTATCGTTTGTTTTAGCAGCAGTAACTTTTTCTCCACAGTGAGGACAAAATTTAGTTTCTGCTGATAATTCATCTTTACATTTTAAACATTTCATTTTATTACTCCCCTAAATTTATTCTATACTTTAATTATCTTTATATCATATGCATTTTTTAGTGTCAATCATGTAAAACAAAAATACATAAAATTCGTAATATTTTAACCCTCGTCTTATTTTCATTTGACAATTTTACACATTTATGTCATTCTATTTTCATGTTTTTTCATTAGGGTGGATACTTGAAAGGATGATTCACATGAAAGAAGAAAAAGATAAAACTATAAAAAAAGAAGTAATATCAATTCCGCAGGAAAACTACACAAAAAATTATGAAAGATAAAACTTGTTAACTTGTATTCAATCCACCCTTACAATTTAAGAGCCTTTATAAAGGCTCTTATTTTTGCTTTACTCCTCAATTATTTTATCAATTGAACTTTCTCTCATTTCTCGAATTAATTTACAACTATTATCCAATTTTTCCTGTTCATAATCATTTAAGTTCAATTCAATTAACTCTCTTACACCATTTCGATTAATAATAGCTGGCACACCAATAAAAATATCATTTTGTCCATATTGATTTTCTAAATAAGTAGAAACTGTCAAAATAGAATTTTCGTTGTCTAAAACTGCTCGAACTAAACGATTTAATGCCATCCCAATTCCATAGTAAGTCGCTTTCTTCTTATTGATAATTTCATAAGCTGCATTAACTACTCCTTCGTGAATTTTCTTTAAATCTTCCATTGGATGTTTACCATCTTTCATAATATCTTTTACCTTTTTACATCCAACATAAGCATGATCCCAAGGAACAAAAGAAGAATCTCCATGTTCTCCCATAATATAAGCATGAATATTTTTACTAGATATTTTTAAGTAGTCTGCCATCAAATAACGAAGTCTAGCTGTATCTAGCACAGTTCCAGAACCAATTACTTTATTCTTTGGTAACCCTGATACTTTCCAAACAACATAAGTCATTAGGTCTACTGGATTGCTTGCTACAATGATAATCCCATTAAACCCACTTGCCATGATAGATTTTGTAATTTGTTTCATAATTTTGGTGTTTACTTCTGCTAATTCCAATCTAGTTTGTCCTGGCTTTTGTGCTACTCCTGCTGTAATTACTACAATTTGTGCATCTTTGCAATCTTCATAGTCTCCCGCTTTTATTACCATTTTTTGTGGTGCATAAGGTAATCCATGAGATAAGTCCATTTCTTCTCCAATTGTTTTTTCTTTATCAATATCAATTAGAACAAGTTCTTCTATCCCTCCTCTGTTTAACATAGAATATGCCATACTCATTCCAACAAAACCTGTTCCAACTAAAACTATTTTTCCTTTTTTCATTTTTCAACACTCCTTTCTCTCTTTTGTGTTTTATAATGTTATCATTATACCATTATTTTTATGTTTTTCAATATTTTATTTTACTTTTTCCATTTTTTATGATATAATCACAAAAAAACAAAGTAAGGAGTGCTATTGAATATGAGTTCAAATTCAGATAATACTACTACTTTGGCTGAAAATAAGGTATTAATCTTATACATATTAAATCTAATTGATGGAGAATTTAGGCAAGACGATTTATTCAAAATCATTACCGCAATCAACAACATTAACTACTTCTACTTCAAACAAGTTTTAACAGATTTAATAGATTCCAATCTAGTAGGTACTTATACAAAAGAAGAAGAACCAGTTATCCGAATTACCTCGGAAGGAAAAAATGCATATATTCTTACCAAAGATGTACTACCAGGAATCATGAAATTAAAAGCAGATAATATTTTTGCTAAAGAATTCCCTTCTATTGAAGAGGAGTCTTCTATTATTGCGGAATTTATTCCAAAAACTGAGAATGAATACACAATAAAATGCAAAATTGTTGAAAATAATGAAACTTTATTTGAAGTAAGAACCTTTGCAGGTTCTAGAGATAGAGCAAAGCGCATTGTGGATAATTGGAAACAACATGCCACAACAATTTACCCACAAATGTTAAACTTACTATTACAAGATTATTCGTCAGAAAAATGAGACGGTGGGGACAGGTCTTTTCTGTCTCATTTATTATAAAAAATCAGGATATTTTTTCCTGATTTTTTTGCATTCTTTAATTGTTTATCACTTTACATTTTCTTTTCGTTTTCTTCTCTCCTATCGTTGCTTTATATATTTCAAATATTTGCTTTATCACTTCACTATCCATAAATTCATTTTTTTGACAAGGTAGTATATAAGCTGAATAAATAACTGTAAACATTTCTAAGTCAAAATTCAGCTTATAAAAACCTAAGTTTTCATAAAATTTAGCTCTTCGTTGCCTAATCTTATTTTCTTCTTCGTTCTCTCCACAATTTAATTTTTCAATCTCAATAAAAATGCCATCATACTGTTGATACCTCTCTTTTAAAATTTTGATTGCTTGTGTTCCATATCCTCTATGTTGATACTCTGGTAAAATGGCAAAATAATCTAGTTGTATATATGGATTACCTTTTAGCATATTTAAGATAAAAAATCCTACTAGTTTATCGTCTACTATAATTCCAATCACATCCATAATATTATTTTTATAGGATTTTTTCAAATATCGGTAAGATTTTCTTTCTAACACAGGAAATATCTTTTTATATTCTGGATAAATATTCTTTTTAAATTCTTTTATATCTATCGACTTTAATTCCATTTGCATGTTCTCCTTTCTTAAAAAACAAGGCTCAATCCTGCTATTATAATCACTTTTATCATAGTTTGCATAAAAAATAGATAATTAATACATTTAATTCCTGCTGTATTAATTTTATCAAAACCTGCTACTAATTTTTGAATCTCTTCTTGTGAAGATATTTGTTTTTCTTCCATATATTCTTTCGCCAAATATCTTGCTTTTATCATAGCATCATTTTCCAAAAATACTCTTACCAAATAATAAATCATACTTAAGATTAAAAAAATACTCAAAAACATCATTTTATAAGGTAACCTTTTAAATACTAGTAAAATACAAATCACAATAAAATAAAGTAAATAAATATTGGAAAAAACAAAATTAAACAGTAATAGCTTTCTATTTTGAATGGAGTGTAAGCATTCATGTGCAATTGTTTGAATTCGTGTATAGCTTTTTTGAATATTTCCAATTGAGATTTTGTTGGTAACTGCTATATACAAACTAGCTTCTGCTCCTTCGTTTTCTTCTATTTTAACTTTTTCATTTTTTAGTTTTTTTAAGTATTCTTTACACATTTGTATATTACTTGGATAAGCCTTTGCTAGCTTGTCTAATTCTTCGTCATCTCCTATATGTTTTAATTCTTTCATCCTATAATCAAAAATATATTTTAGTACTATGATACTAATAAATGCAATCACGCCTATTATAATAAATTCCATTCTAATTCTCCATTCCTTTTATTTCTTTTCATACGAATAAATGAACATATAAATATTTAATATTTATATGTTCATTTGTTATAATTATACAATCCAAAATAATTACCTACATTACATCTCTAATTGCTTCCCCAATTATCTTATTGACATCAGCAATCACAATATTAAACTTTGTTTCTGCTTCAAAAAACTTTTTAGCATCATCTATTTCTATCAATTCTGCATACAATTCTTGCATTTCTTTGAATTTTTCTTCATCTTGTTTTCCTGTTTGCATTGCTATTAATTGTGTTTCATATCTTTTTTGTTCAAATTGCGCCATTTTTTCTTTTAAACTGGTATTTAAATTTAAAGCTTGTTTTGCCATTTTATAATTTATATATTCTTCTGATTGTTTAATTTCTTGTGCTAATCGATTAGCTGTATCATAAATATTCATTTTACACTCCTTCTTCTAAAACAACTTTTGCATCAGTTGGACAGATGTTAACAAATGTATTTCCATCGTTTACTTCAATTTTATTGCCTTCTAAATCTTGGTACACGGTTTGTTCTTCTCTTGCATTTTTTACACATTTTATTTTGATAGCTCTTCCATTGGTAATATAGTAACCATCAAATGTTCCTATGTTTTTAATTCCTTGTCTTCCTTTGTTTTCAACATCTACTAATGTATAATTATCACAGAATGTTACAATGATGTTTTTAGTGGTTATTGTTTCCTTGGTATCCCAATCTGTTTGTTCTTTTCCTCTTGCTAGCCTTTTATAAACTTTATTTTCTTCGTCATATACGTATTTTACAGTTTGAAGTTGAGAATGTGGTATGGTTACACTAATGGCTCCTTGCCCCTGTTCTAAGTTCACTTCATCTGTTACATAATTTAATACACTTTCTTTTTTTGAAGTCATTTTAAATTTTTTATTTTTAGCTGACTCTATTAACTTAGCCATACTAGTAACTGCATTATGTGGTGCTGCTTTTTCTCTTACTCTTGTAAAAGTTGTTCCATCTTCTGCTATTCCATCAATTTCATTGATACTATATCTCTTGATATCACCTGCTGCTTGTGGGCTTTCACCAAAATGTGCATA
The DNA here is from genome assembly GCA_947426525.1 of uncultured Clostridium sp. Classification (GTDB taxonomy): domain Bacteria; phylum Bacillota; class Clostridia; order TANB77; family CAG-508; genus CAG-269. Next base: position 10,022 of record CANEEJ010000007.1, read on the forward strand.
AATAGCATCATTTTCCATAGCATAATCCAAGAAATAATGTCTTGCACTTCTAACTGGTCCTATTTTCTCAACATCTACCCCTTTAAATAGAGCCATTAGTCTGGTTTCTCCACCTTCTGCTATTATTTCATAAACCATATAAGCCTTTTGTAATCCAGCTTGTGGCCACGCATCGCTATGATTGTCTATCATTACAGCAATTGGTCTATCATTTCCTTTAAATATTTGCACTTGCTTTTCTTCTATTTCTACTGTCATTGGTTCGTCTTCTTTTACTGTTGTCTCTTGATTTTCTTTATCTTTTACAATTTTGTATGCTAGTACACCTCCTGCTACAAGAATTAATATAATTAAGATAACAATTAATATTTTTGTTCCTTTTTTACTATCTGCCGTTCTTTTTCCTTTCATCTAAAGTCCCTCCTTTTATTATCGATTAATTTTTAAATCTGCTAATATTTTTTCTTCTTTTGGTCTCATTTTTACTTTGTCTTCTTCTTTGATATGATCATATCCCATTAGGTGATAAAACCCATGAACTATCATATAGCTAAATTCTCTTTCAAAACTATGTTCATATTCTTTTGCTTGTTCTTCTACTCTTTCTATGGAAATAACAATATCTCCTAAAATATCTTCTTGTATAAAGTCTTGTTTTTTTAGTTTTTCTTCTAACTCGTCCTTTTCGAACATAGGAAAAGAAAGTACATCTGTTTCCTTATCAATATTTCTATACTCCTGATTGATTTTTCTTATATTTTCTGGAGTTGTTACAATAATTGTGATTGATAATTTTGTGTTTTCTAATTTTTCTTCTTTAAAACACTGTGACAATACTTTCTTTATTATTTCTTCGTATTCTTTTTTTTCTTCTATTTCTTGATATATTATTTCATACATATTTATGCAACTTCCTTAACTTTTATGTATTTTCCTTCTGAACAATATGAATTTTTGATTTGTTTCATTGCTCCATAGTCTACTAATTTTCTCTTATAATAAGTGAAAAGTTTCGAATAATCTGTTTTCCCTGTTCTTAGTTTTTTAATATCATCTTTTATAAATAATATTTCTTTTTGTTTAATATATTCAATAAAATCTGTTTCTTTTAATTGAGCAATTGCTTTATATTTGCTCCAGAAGGCTTTATATTCTTCTCTTGCTTTTTGGGTATCCCAATATACCTTAGTAGATAATAATTTTATATTATAGTCTTCAATCAAGTTAATTAGCATTGAATAAGCTCTTTCTCTTTTTGCTGCCATTTTTGTATCTTGTACTAATGTTCTAGCATCTTTTAATAGTTTCTCATAACATTGTTCTGCTACAATTAGTGGTAAACTATGTGTAAATAACTTTCTACTAATTCCTAATAATACCATATTTTTTTCAATGTTATCTCTGGTATCTAATTTTCCTACCTCATAGGCTTCATACTTTTCATATTCAGATACAACATTTTTTATCGTATCATCATAATTAATTTCTATTTTCAAAGATAATATATTTTGGATATATTCTTCTAAAGTATAGAATATTTTTGTATAAATCCATTCTTTTGAAGAATCGTAAGCGTTTGTGTTATCTGCTACTTTTATAGAATAATTTTTTAGAATGGCTTTGTATAAAGAATCCATTTTGGCAACATAGAATTTATGGTATTTTTCCATTAACTTTTCTTTGTTTTCAATTCTAATGCCTTCATAATCTAATTCAATTAAATATTTTTGTTTTCTATATTTGTATTCTATATATTCATTTTCTTTTAGACTAGTTACTTCATAATATTTTGATAATGCATTTTTTTCAAATTCTGAAGCTGTGTTGTTTTTTACTTTTTTATAAATGGAGTCCATTACATATTTATCAAGTGCACTTAAATAAGCTTCATAAGCAGTATCATATTTCTTTTCTAGTTCTTCTTTATCATAGTTTTCATTATCACTTGTGTAATTTTCAAATGCTTTGATTACATTATTTCTTTTCATAGAAATTAACATTCCATTAATCCCTATTCTAGTTGGTATTAAAATTCTTGTTAATGTATTAGTTATTTTATTAAAAAAGTTTTTGTCTGCTCCTGTTATTCTAAGGCTTCTTTCTTCCATTTAAATTCCTCATTCCCTTCAAAAGACAATTTTTTCATTGGTCCCTATATTTTCTAGAACTTCATATGTAACATAAACATCAATGCTATCTTCTTTTTCATAGGTGTTGATATTTTTGCCTACAATTGTTTCTTTGTCTTCAATTTCTTCCTCTAATTCTTCTTGTAATCGTTGTATCCCTAGTTCTTTCGCCTCTTCAACTTGATAGTCTTTTGGTCTTTCTTCTACCTCTTTATAGGTCGTTTTGAGGATTGAAATTGGTAAATAAAAGTCTGAAAATAATCTCATTTTGTTTTCCGTTTCTATTGTATCATAAATTTTAAATTTTGAAAGCCTTTTCGACAAATTTATTTTAAAATTATTAAATTTTATGGTATATTTTTCTTCCTCATTCCCTGTTTGCTCTCTTTCCGTAGTGTGATAAGGAATGTTTTTATATTTTGTATGCCACACTTTTGCTTGGATTTCCCCTTTTGCATGGACATAACGAATTCCTGTGTATTTTCCTTCCATCCATCCATTTATCAAAGTTTCACCTATATTTACGGTGTCTCCCACTTTCACATTAGCAGTTCCTGTCTGCGCATTAATCTTAGTAATACTCCCTACTTTATCTGAAATAATACTACAATATTCTTCTTCATTTATAATTTCTGGTTTTTCATCTGCCTTTACAATTTTTACAATCGCATTCGTTCCTTTTAATTCAATTCCCATCCATGCAATGTCTTTTCTCTGTAATCGAATTTTGTTAATAATTTCTTTTGTATTAATTTTTGCTTTCCATTCCCCTATTTTCAATCCCGCTTGTGCTATATCTTCTTCCATATGTTCCATTTGTTGTCCATTTTCCTCTCTAATATCCACATTCCATACAAAATTTGAGGATAAAATCATTGCCACTATTATAATAAGTAGTAAAATAAAAAATATCTTTCTTTTTTTATAACGATGTACTAAAAAAGGAAATCCTCTTTTGCTCCTTATTTTCACCTTGCATTTTGTCTTTTTCGCAATTTTACAAATTTCCTTAAAATCATGTATTCCTACTCTAAAATCTAATCGTACATCTTTATGTCTTTTTAAATGCCAAATTGTAATCCCCTTATTTCGGCACATATTAATAAATCTTTCAATATAATATCCCTCAATGGTAATCCCTAAATATCCAATTACATAACTAAACAATATTTTTATTATCATGCTATTTTAAGTCCTTTCAATCAACAGTTCTTTCTATATCCATACTTTCAATCTTCCCTGTCACCTTAATATCATCATTTGTCATATTTTCTAAATTAAGATTAAAACCATTGATATTAATAATCCCAATATGAGTATTAATTCTAACAAAAAACTCCTCATATTCTAGTATTCCTTTAAAATTTTCAATAATCATTTCATCAAAACCTGTTATGATAATTTTAGGGATATTGGAACAAACTTCCTTTGGCATCTCTAATATTTTATCTAATTTATTGTAGTTTTTCTTTCTCATGCACTTACCTCCTTGTCGTGTTGGGGACGGTTCTTTTCCGACATTTATGTCGGTTTGGGGACATATCTTTAGTTTTTTACCTATCATTATTGAAGATGTGTCCCCAAAACGACATAAATGTCGGAAAAGAACCGTCCCCAATACGACACTATTCAAATTCATCTAATGATTTAAATTCATACTCCATATTTTTTGCTTCCTTTATTACACTATCTAAAATGTTCGTATTTGTTTTAGAATTTCCATGTAATAACATAATTTCGCCATTGTGTAAATTGTCTAATATTTTTTTCTTTGATTTTGATTCGTCTGGCTGTTTGTCTTCATTCCAATCTTCATAAGCAAATGACCACATAACAGTTGTATAACCTAATTGATTTGTTACTTGTAAACTATGTTGACTAAATTCTCCTTTGGGTGGTCTAATATATTTCATTTCATAACCGAAATTTTTCATTTACTACTTGATGCAAGTCCATAACTTCTGTTTTTATCTTATCCTCACTTAATTCAGGCATACTTTTATGATTAACAGTATGATTTCCTACTATATGTCCTTCTTCTATCATTTGCTTTACTAAATCTGGCTGACTATTTACATAGTGCGCTGTGATAAAAAATGTTGCTTTTACCTGATTTTCTTTTAATGTGTTTAATAATTGTGGGGTATATCCTGCTTCATATCCTTCATCAAAGGTCAAATAAATATTTTTCTTTTCTCTATTTCCTAAACAAATCCCCTTATTTTCTTCTAATACCTTTTTGTTATTGCTCCCTACATCTGGTTGTTCGTGATTATCATTTCTTTTTATTCCCCACCCTATTTTTTGATTACTAATACTTCCTGCATTTGTTTGGATTTCATCTGTCTTTGTATTCATAGATATAACACTTAAAGAAAAAATAGCAACTACCAAAATTACTGAAGTTACACTTTTTAGATTTTTCATACTGCTTCCTCCTATTTATTTTACTATTACATATATATTAAAAATTCCAAAAAATATGAAAAATGTTCTTTGTGATAGTTATTTTTCTACTTTTGAACGCTAGTCATACGAATTGTTCTATCAAATTGGATAATTTTGTAAATTCCTATTGACAAGTTGGATTTTTTAGATTATATTGGTATTATGTTTGGAAAATTAAGGTAATTTGGTGAATTTTGTCAAACCTTGTTTCCTATTTTTTTTCGACTATTTTATTATTAATAAGGAGATGTGTAATGTTAAATTTCGTAATTTGTGACGATAACTTAAATTTATTAGACAGATTAGACAAAATGTTAGAAACAATATTTTCAAAAAATAATTACGATGCTTCTGTTGGTTTTAAATCTGATAACGCAGATGACATCTTAGACTATGTTGATAAAAACACGGTTGATGTTTTAATGTTAGATATTAATCTAAAGTCTAATAAAAGTGGCTTAGAATTAGCTAAAGAAATTAGAAAGAAGAAGAAAAATGCTTATATTATTTTTACTACTGGTCATTTAGAATATGCTATGGTTGCTTATAAATATAAAACTTTTGATTATCTTCCAAAACCTATTGCTTATGAAAGGTTAGAGGATACTATTAGGCGTTTATTTGAAGATGCTAATGAACTAAGCAAAAATTATATCAAGCTAGATAACAAGAATACAATTGTTGATGAGGCTGAAGTTCAATATATAAAAAGAGATGGTATGAAGTTAGTTTTTCATACGTCTTCTCGTGATTATGATACTTATAGTTCTTTTAATAAGTTTCAAGAAAAGTTACCTAATACTTATGTAAGATGTCATAAATCATATATTGCGAATTTGAATCAAATTAAAGATGTTGAACCAGTTTCTGGAGTTATTACTTTTGCTAATGGCGATACTTGTGATATCGGTCCTAAATACAAAAGAGAATTTATGGAGGTTTTAAAGAATTATGGAAGTTTTGAATAATATTTGGATGGCGCTTAGCACGCCAAATGAAGGATTAGCTAATTTTATAGTTTCAATAGGTATTTTCTTGGAACACTTTCTATTTATGAATATATTTATCGTTATATTAGATTTATCAGCTACTAAAAAACAAAAAATAATATATGTAGTATTTATGTCAATTATAAGTATTATCTTAATGTATCTAGTTCCTAGTCCATTCAATATTCTATTGAACTATTTAATTATGATTAGTCTAGTTTACTTTATTTTTAAAAATTCTTTATTAAAAACTAGTATTTGTGTTGTAGTTTCTGGTATTATTTTTAATATTATTAGTGCTTTATTATTAAATCCTTATTTAAGAATTTTTAATATTACAACTGACAAATTAACAGTAATTCCAATTTATCGATTTCTATATATAAATTTAATGTATTTTACAGTATTTATTATATATTTAATTTTGAAATACAAAAACTTACGAATACATTTTGTTGAAAACATAGATAAGAATACTAAACTAATAATCATTGCTAACATTTTATTAGGAATTCTTGCAATTGTTACACAATCAATTATGCTGTTTTACTATGTTGATATAATGCCAATACTTCTTACTTTCTTTAATTTCATAACTGTATTAACTTATTTTGGTATCAGTATATACAGCTTATCAAAAACTTTTAAATTAGTATTAACAACACAAAAATTAGAAAGTGCAGAAGCCTACAATGATACGCTACACATTTTACATGATAATGTACGTGGATTTAAACATGATTTTGATAATATTGTTACAACCATTGGCGGCTATATTAGAACTGATGATATGGAAGGTTTAAAAAACTATTATTTACAACTAGAAGATGATTGCCAAAGAGTAAATAACCTATATGTCTTAAACCCAGATATTATAAATAATGATGGTATTTATAATTTGCTAACTAAAAAATATAATGATGCTGATTCTAAAGATATTAAAGTAACAATAACGGTTCTATTAGATTTATCTACTTTAAAAATGAAAATCTATGAATTTGCAAGAATGTTAGGTATTCTTTTAGATAATGCTATTGAAGCAAGTGCCGAATGTGAAGAAAAAGTTATTAATATTACTTTTAGAAATGATACTAGAAATAACAGACAATTAATAATTATTGAAAATTCTTATGCTAATAAAGAAGTTGATACTGAAAAGATATTTGAAAAAGGTGTTTCCGAAAAAGAAAATCATACTGGATTAGGATTATGGGAAGTTCGCAAAATTATAAATAAAAATAAAAATACTAATTTATATACTTCTAAAACAGAACATCTTTTTTCACAACAATTAGAAATCTATTAATCCAACAAAAAAAACAACTTGCATAAGTTGCTTTTTTTGTTGGATTGTATCATTATAACTTTTAAGTTATAGCATTGGCAAAAATAATTTTCCGTCCTATTTTTACCAATTTTAGTCTTTTTTAATCATAGATACTGGCATTTTTGGTTGATGAAAAATGACAACTGCTCCACATGCCGTATTTGTCATTTTAGCATACTTTTCAGCTGCTTTTGCTAATAATTTTAACATTTGCAATTTCCTCCTTTGTAAAAAAACTTTTAATATCAACTTTTAATATTAAACCGTCTCAGCTGAAGCATTTCCGTATACTTCATACCCATATTTATTTTTAGCTAACCTATATACAAATTTAGTAATTGATACTGTCTGGAAAAAGTTTGCTAAAATTAATATATTTGCTATTGTACTATCTTTTATAACAGCTGCTACTATTAGTCCTATTGTAAAAGTTATATAAGAAACTATTTGCTTTTTTCTTCTAACCTTCTTTTGTAAAATTGGAACATCTTCTGTATCTGCTGGAGCATAAAGTTTTATCATAATCATTCCAAATATCCACACCATTGCAACAACAATATATTTCATCACTTCAGGCATTGAAAATAGTTGTGCTACGAAAGGGATTACACAATAAAATAATGTTGTTACAATAATACAGCCTAGATGAGTTTTTAAATGTACCCCTCCAGATGCTCCTTTATATAAAAATATCGCTAAAAAAGTAAATAACGCCAAATAAAAAATCCTTAATAAATAGGCTACTCCTAACATTATAAATACTTTTGGTATTTCACCTACAATATTTTGAAGACCATAATTAATTACTTCTGCTTTCTCATCATCGATTTCTGGCATTTCTTTTCTAATTTGATTGGTTAGAAACATACAGATTTTCTCTATCATTTCTCCACCTCTTCTTTACTAATCGCATGATATCATTTATATTCTAAATTTCTTGAATTTGTTTATAAAGAATTGTTTTTCGTTTATAAAAAAATAGTTGTATTTTCTTAACACAACCATTTTGTACTTTATATTCTTCTTTCCATTTTTTTGTATAAAAATCTTCTTGTTTTATAAAACACCTTTATGCGGCTTTAAAAAGCAAAATAAAAAAAGCCCTGTTTAGGCTTTTTGTGGTAGCGAAGATGTGATTCGAACACATGACCCTTCGGGTATGAACCGAATGCTCTAGCCAACTGAGCTACTTCGCCATATTCTTGTAACGTTATCTATTATAAAGGTAGTTTTACCATTTGTCAAGACAAAAATACAAGAAAATTAAATTTCTTGCACTTTTCTTTTATTATTTTGTCAATTCTTCATCGTCTCCCCTAACTGGTATCACTTTTCTACTCTTTTTTTTCAGTACTTCTCCTGTTCTTTCATCTATTTCAACTTTAATGGGATTTTCTTTCAAATGTTTCTTCCCTTCTCCTGCAGATACCTTTACATTTTTGACTTTACGGGAAAAACCTCCACTGGTTGGTTTTATGATGTCATCTGCTTTTTTAATAGCTTCTAATAATTGTTTTTTTACATCTAAAGGTATATCATATCGTATAATTTCCTCTTTTTGATCTTCTTTTTGATCAGGCGCTAAAAGAGCTTTTCCAACATCTGAAAAACTCACCTTTTCTATATATACATTTTCATTTTTTATATCTTTTTCTTCTTCCATATTACACCTCAAAGACACTCTTTTCTTACACATTCTATTATAACATAAAAGAACTTGAAAAATCAAGTTCTTTTACATTTTTTGTATCTTGGTTAAAATTACTTGTTACGATACTAAGATAATTTAATTTTATAAGTTAATTCACCCATTTCTTCTGTTGGAACATAACCTGCTTTGGCAGAAAGAACATCTGGTATTCTATTTACAACAGAAGCACAAGTTAATTCTACTGTTGCTGGTCGATTAATAACCAATGTAGTTTCTGGCTCTCCTATTACAGTCCACTCATTTTTGTCAAAATCGTCTTTAGAATATACTTTACCAATACACTCACTCTCTATTGTAATTCCTTCTTCGGTTTCTGTCGTTACTACCGCACTCATTCCGGTTGCCATTCCCGCTTTTACTGTCATTCCTAAAGTAGAGGATTCAATATCTTCCGTATGAGTTTGTGGAACTGTTTTTTGCGTTTGACTTTTTACAGTTAGTCCTAATTTGTCACATAACCATCCATTTACATTCCACATATAAGATGGTAAATATTCTCCTTTATTAATTAAATCTTGTCTTTCCTCATCTGAAATTCTATCAACTGATGCAACCTGCTCATCAAATTCTTCTAAAGATAAACCTGCTCCATGTGCTTTAGCTAATGCAATTCCATAGTCTTCTACATTATAACTAGAACTTCCTTTTATTTTCTTAATTGTTTGGGTAGAACCTGCTATACTAGAAATTAGTTGTCCCCAATAAATATCTTGATAGCCACTTCCTGTTATGGTACATCCAGTTTGTTTTGCCATTTCATCAAGTTTCTTTGTTACCGTTGGATTTGAATTCATTGGATAAAATGCTTCTTCACAAGTTGTAATAGCATTTACTCCTAATTTAGCACATAACATTAAAGCATCTTCTACATCACGAATTAAACTCATAGTTGTAACAATTGCTATATCTGGTTTGGTTTCCTTCATCATATTTTCCGCTTCTTGTACAGAAACAACTTTTACATTTTTGTTTTCTGTTCCCATAATCTCTCCAATGTCTTTTCCTATTACATCTGGATTAACATCAATCGCACCAACTATTTCTCCTCCTTTTTCATATACATACCTCATGGTGTAAACACTCATCTTACCTACTCCATATTGAACAACTTTAATTTTCCTATCCATAATCTTTCTCCTTTCTTTTATTTAAATTATACACTTATTTATAAAAAATATACAAGCCTTCCAAAATTGCCAACAGGGACGGTCCTTTTTGGCAATAAAAATCCTATCAAGAAGACCGTCCTAAGTTATACTATATCAAAAATTCCTTTAATAAATTTGCACATCTTTTAGAAGCTAATTTTAAATTTTCATCAAATGTAGAGGCATTTTTTCCATTTGGTGTATCTGAAATAGCTCTTATTACCATAAATGGTACATTATCTAAATAACAAACCTGTGCAATAGCTGCACATTCCATATCTACAACATCTGCATTAAACTTAGCTCGAATTTTATCCTTCATCCAAGCTTCTGTACAGAAAATATCACCAGTTGCTACAATTCCCATTTTAATTTGATAGCTTCTTTCTGGTATGGATTGTATCATTTGCTCAAATTCGTTTACTAAATCTCTATCACATATGATGGCATCTCCTACCCCTGTGATATATCCTTTACTATGCCCAAAAGCTGTAATGTCAAAATCATGCTGTACCACTTGCTTACCTATTAGCACATCACCAATATTTAGCATTCCATTAATTGAACCACCTGCTCCTAAATTAATAACATATTGCACATCAAATTTTTGAAGTAACACTTGTGTAGTTCTCGCTGCATTTACCTTACCTACGCCACTTTTTACTAATATGCACTTCTTTCCTTCAATTTTTCCTCTTAAAAATCTCAAATTATAAATTTGCTCTACTTTGATGTCTGTCATGATATTAACAATGGCTTCTCTCTCCTCATCCATTGCAACAACAATTCCAATTTCCTTCATTCTTCTCCTCCCCACCGTCTCAAAATTTATCTCAATTATATACCAAATTATTTTTTTATTCAATAGGACTTGCCTCTTTTTGTTTTTTAGTGTAATATAATAAAGTAAATTGAAAGAAATGCAAAAAATTTTGAAAAAGAAAGGAGGATATTTCATTTTACTGATATAGCGCCAGAACACTTATTATGATAACAAGTGTTGACGAGGTCTAGGGTTATCGAATTTTTCGGCGGATGCTCTAGTGGCTTTGCTTAAGGTCATACGTTTCATTCAAAAAACAGTAGCAATATTGTAACAAAGCTGAAACGGTTTAAGCTTTATTTGCATACTTTCAATTCCAATATTAATTTTTAGGAGGATTTAAAAATGTGTGGAATTGTAGGTTATATAGGAAACCAAAAAGCAAGCCCAATTTTAATCAATGGGCTAATTCGATTGGAATACAGAGGATATGATTCAGCTGGTATTTCAACAATTGAAAATAATGGACTTTCTATTATGAAAGACAAAGGAAGAGTAAAAAATTTATATAATTTAGAAGGAATTAATGATTTAACTGGTACCATTGGTATCGCTCATACTAGATGGGCAACTCATGGAAAACCAGCAAAAGAAAACTCTCATCCTCATATGGACAATAGCAAAACTTTTAGTGTAGTTCATAATGGAATTATTGAAAATTATAATGAATTAAGAAAATTTTTAAGTGATAATGGATATACTTTCTATTCTCAAACTGATACAGAAGTTATTCCAAACTTAGTTCATTACTATTATAGTAAAGATAACAATACAGATGATTTAAAATTCTTACGTGCTGTAAAAAATGCTTGTCAAGAATTAAAGGGAAGTTATGCTATTGAAATTATCTGTAAAGATTATCCAGATAATATGATTGTTACTAGAAAAGATAGCCCTCTTGTAATTGGAAAAGGAGAAAGTGAAAATTATATTTCTTCTGATATTCCAGCTATTCTTTCTTTTACTAGAAACTTCTATCTATTAGACGATTTTGAATTTGCTATTTTAACAAGAGATAGTGTCTCTTTCTATAACAAAGATTTAGAAGTTTTACCAAAAGATGTAACAGTTATCGAATGGAATGCTTCTAGTGCCGAAAAAGATGGTTATGAAGATTTTATGCTAAAAGAAATTTATGAACAACCAACTGCCATCAGGGAAACAATTGGTGCTAAATTTAGTGAAACAGCAAAATGTGAATTTGAAGAATTAAACTTTACAAAAGAATATTTAGCTAATATCAATAAAATCTATATTGTAGCATGTGGTACCGCTATGTACGCAGGTATTGCTGGAAAAAATGCTATTGAAAAACTTTGTAAAATAACAACAGAAGTTGACGTTGCTTCTGAATTTCGATATAGAGACCCATTAGTAGATGAAAAAACACTATGTATCTTTATTTCACAATCAGGTGAAACAGCAGATACAATTGCAGCTCTAAAACTTTGCAAAGAAAAAGGAGCTAAAACACTTGCTATTAGTAATGTAATTGGAAGCTCTATTACCAGAGAAGCCGATTACTCTATCTATACCCATGCAGGTCCTGAAATAGCAGTTGCTTCTACTAAAGCTTATACTTCTCAAGTTATGCTTATCACTATTTTAGCTGTGTATTTTGCTGAAGTATTAGGAATGGATAGTGCAACACTTAATGCACTAAAAAAAGATATCATGGAACTACCAGGAAAAATCGAAGAAACCTTAAAATTGTCTGAAACAATTCAAGATTTTTCGAAAAAAACTTACCAAGAAAAAGATATTTTCTTCTTAGGAAGAGGAATTGATGAAGCAGTTGCTAAAGAAGGTTCTTTGAAATTAAAAGAAATTTCTTACATTCATGCAGAAAGTTATCCAGCTGGTGAATTAAAACATGGACCAATTGCTTTGATTGAAAATGATATTACGGTTGTAAGTATTATGACAGATAGCAATCTAGTTGAAAAAACAGTTAGCAATATTCAAGAAGTTATTACTCGTGGTGCTAAAACTTTAGTCATCACAAACCAAGATATTGATGAGAAAATGTTTGATTTGGTAATTCGAATTCCAAAAACCAATACTTTCATTTCTCCTATTTTATCAATTATTCCTTTACAATTATTTGCTTACTACATTTCAAAGGAAAAAGGATTAGATGTTGATAAACCTAGAAATCTTGCTAAATCTGTAACCGTTGAATAAAAAAAAGACCACATTAATTATTGTGGTCTTTTTTAATAGAAGAAACAAACGCTTCAAATGTTTCCATTATTAATTCTCCAGGCATCGTCCCTCTGTAATAAAGATAATCAATACCTCTATTGAACTCTGCAGATGTAGAATTCCCTAAAACCGGAATTTCTTTCCGTTGGCTCTTCAAAAGAATCAACAAAATATCACCAGCATTATCTTCTAAAGACAATGAATCATCCTGACGATAGCAATACTTCATCTCTGTCACGATACCATCTATTGGATGGTTTCTCAAGTGCTCTATTGCAGGTGCCAAAGCCTGGAATGAAACATAGCTAACTCCTAGTTCTTTAGAAGCCACTTCTAATTGGCTCCGCCTAAATGGATTGTTGCCAATAAACATTAACGTCATTTTCTTCTCCTTTCTTTTTACAGCTTTTGCTGAATTTCATCTATTATAACATAGATTTACAAAAATTTCAAATATTACCCAATTAGTAATTTTACCACAATTAAACAAACTGCTCCTGGTAAGCCTAATAAGCCGTATTAAAATACTAGTAAAAAAATTCAAACCAATGTGAAATCCAAAAGTTCCCCCAATCAAATTAATTAAAAAAATCGAAATGCCACCTAAAATAGAATTAAAAATTAATTTCAAAATTTTCTTTAATGGCAAAATAAAAATTCTTCCAAATATAAAAATAAAACAAATACATGCTAAATAGGTAAGTAAATTGGTATCCATTCTAGCTCAACTCCCAACAAAAAAACAGTAATAATTTCTTATTACCATTTCTATGTTAAGCCTTGGACAAATATTACATTAGCTTACATCTTCCTCATCCCATAAAGAAAACTTCAAATCACTAATCATATCTATTTCTATTCCTTTTACTTTTGCTATCTTAATTAAATAATCTAATTTTGCCTGATTGGCCTTAATTTGATACGTATAATAATCTACCAAATCATCTTTTGCATATTCAAAATTGCGATTAGCAGCTTTTAAGTCTTCTCTTGTCTTTATAATGGTTTTAATTAAATCCATTTCTTTTTCGATTTCTGTTTTCTCTACTATTTTTTCTTCTCTTACATAATAATCGTTTGGCATAAAATATCCCCTTTTACTAATCTTTCCATTATTATATTCACTTTATCTCTTTTTATTCATTATACTAGCAAAAATAATAAGTAAAAATCCAATTAATTTGCCCAAAATACTTGTTTTTTTCGCAATTTTATAGGATAATATAAGTGTATGATTATAATTTAGAAAGGGATTTTCCTAAATGAAATATATAGATAAATTTTTGAAAAAACTAAATACCAATCGAAACACTTTTGCCACTTATCTGCTAACCTTAATTACAGCTTATCTTGTAGTAGATCGAATTGCAGAAATGTTGCTTATGATATTTACAGGTGTTTCTTATTCCTATTGGGGACCAATTCAATATACACTAGCTTTGGCATGTCCATGTTTTGCCTTTGCCTTTACCCCAAAATCAAAATTTTCGAAAAATAAAGCTTATAAAGTTAAGCTATTTTATATTTTCTTAATTGCTTTTTACGTAATCGCTATTTCTATGATTACGCAATGGGTAAATATGGGAGCATGGCTATTTTTACTATCTGTACCTAACTATACAGAAATCATTACCGAATTTTCTGAACTAGTTACGCCAGCCTTTGTTGGTATTGCTTTGTATTTCCCACTTGTCACCATATATCCTTTCTTTAAATGGGTATACTTTGGTATTAATGACAATCCTTTAAAAGTACGTTCTGTTTGGGACTTTAGAGGAATTGATTTATCCGATAAAAAAGCTGGACATGGACCATATACTTGTGAAGTATATGTTTGTACCGATGACGAATACAACAAAAAAATTATTATGCCAGAAGCTTCTAGATATCAATCTCTATTAGTTTGCGGAGGATCTGGAACAGGAAAAACTTCTTTAATCTATGAACCTTTAATGGCAAAAGATATCGAAAGAAAATACTTCTTTAAGGAAGCTGCTAAAGAATTAGGTTTTACTGCCTTAAAAACAGGTATTGCTACCTTAAACAAACCATACAATAATGATTATTTAAATAAAAACTTTAGTCTAAGCATGTTAACACCAGCACCTGGAAAAGAAAGCTTATTAAATACCTATTTAAAGAAAATGATATTAGGAACTATCAATGGAGAAACTGTTTATAGAGATTTAGGTCTCACACTAATGGCTCCAGATGGTGAAGTAATTGAGCATATGATAGACGTTTGTAAAAACTTCGGTGTCGAATATGATATTATCGATCCATCTAGCAATACATCTATTGGTTTAAATCCTTTTACTTATGACGACCCAGCCAAAATTGCTATTACCATATCTTCTGTATTAAAAGCTATGTTTATGGTTTCTCATGATGATCCAGAAGAAGCATACAAAACTGATGTATCAACACAAGCAATTGAAAATGTTACTATTTTATTAAAAGAAATGTACCCTAGAATGAATGAAGGGGCACTTCCTAACATGGAAGACTTACTAAAATTATTTACAAACTTTGAATTAATCGAAAAAATGTGTGAAATCATGGCACATGACGAAGATTTAAGAGAAAAATATGCCATTCAACTTACTTACTTTAAAAAGTACTTTTACCATGATGCACCTGGAAAACAAGAAATTGAAAAATATATCTATACCGCTGTTAGCCAATTAGATAATTTACTAAGAATACCAGGTATCAAACCAATTTTGTGTAATCGACACAATAACGTAAATTTCGATACTTTCCTAAAGAACGGAAAAGTAACCTTTATTTGTACAAGACGCGGTGATTTAGGAGCAGCTGGTCATAAAGCATTTGGACTATTCTACTTAATCTCTATGCAAGATGCTGTATTAAGAAGACCAGGAAATGAAGCAACTCGTATTCCATATTTCTTATATATTGATGAGTTTGCAGATTTCATTTGTAGAGCAACAGAACCTATGTTTACTTTATATAGAAAATTCAAAGTAGCACCAACTATCTCTATCCAAAGTTTATCACAATTAGAACTACATGGGCAAAAAGAAAATTACAAAAATTTAATTTTATCTAACTGTGCTAATAAAATCTTTACAGGAAATGCAGAATATGATGAAATTGAATGGTGGACCAAAGAGTTTGGTACTCATAGAGAGTGGAAATATTCTAGCAGTATGTCTATGGACAAATTAGAATACGACTCTAAAGTATCTGGTGTAGAATGGAAATATGTTGATACCTTGAAAATGGGTAAACTACAAGCCTTAACACTAGGAAAATGTGGTTATAAAATAAAAGGAGATAAAGGTATGTTACAAGCTGGTTGTGGAATTTTCGAATTCTTGTCTTCTAAATACAAAGAACCACAAAAAATAAGAACTTACGATTTTAGCAAATATTCAAATGGTGTTGTTACCTCTTCTGAAGAAGAGGATGATACTAGAAAAAAATTTGATTTAAAAAATATCAATTTTATGGATGAAAGAGACGAATTTAATCCTGTTCAAACAGATATAACGGATTCTAAATATTTGTTTGATAATGAAGATGCTATTATTGTTAATCTAAAAAAAGGAAACAAAAACTAGAAATAAAAAGAGAGATTTAAAAAATCTCTCTTTTTTCTACCTAATTTTTAACTTAAATAGTAATTCCTATTAATTCAATGATAATTCCAGCCATTACGCCAATTGTATATAATAACCCAACTATCTTTATATTCTGTTTTATGCCTTTATTCATCTTAAATAGAACAGCTAATCCAACCCCTGCTCCTACTAACAATCCCGCTAGCATAGTGGCTACTGATATTACCTTTTCTAAATACAATTGTGTTAAAATAACAGAAGATGCACAATTTGGTATCAAGCCAATCAATCCTGCTATTACTGGTCCTAATATAGGTTGTCCTTGTAAAAATCCAGAAATATGTTCCTCTCCAATTAATTCAATTCCTATATTAATAACAATTGAAACTAATAAAATAAATATAAAAATACTTAAAGTATGCTTTAAAGCTGACTTCACAATTCCATGTTCACAATGACAATGCTCTTTTTCACATAAATCTATAATTTTTTCTTCCTCTACCTTATGCTTTCTTCTCATTACCAAATCAATTACAAAACCAGCAATCATCCCTACAACTAATTTAATTCCTAATATCGTTAATATCGTTGTAATCGGCACTGCCTCTGATAAAAAAATAGGTAACATCTCATCTGATGTAGATAAGTAAACAGCAATTAAAGTTCCCAATGTAATTACCCTTGCAGCATATAAATTAGTAGCTGAAACAGAAAATCCACATTGTGGAAATATTCCTAATATACTTCCTATGAAAGGACCATATTTTCCTGATTTTTTTACAGCCTCTTTTGTCTTTTCTTTCGTTTTATGTTCGATATATTCCATAATTAAATAGGTAATAAATAAAAATGGAAGCAATTTTACGCTATCTATTATAGCATCTAATAATATGTCTATCATATTCTTTCTCCTTTTATCTTTCGTTTTTCTATCATATCACATATTGGAAAATTTTTCAACTAGACTAAGATGATTTTGGGGACGGAGGAAAAAATCATGGTTGAATAAAAACTCAATCATGATTTTTTCCTCCGTCCCCAAAATCATCTTCTTCTGCAATTATTATTATTATTTGAATTTGGAATAATGTTAATTCTTGCACTTAATCCATCTGCATTGGTAATCTGATACATACATCCTTCTTGGTTTTGGTTGCATCCGCAACTGTTGTTTTCATTTACTGCATTACTAGTTGCTATTAAGTTATTGTTGGTGTTACAAAGGTTCGTACAATTACATGAATTTTCTCTTCTACGACCACAACTACAACCACAGTCACAATCACAATTTCTTTCCATTCTGTCTAGTAGTCTTTTTATCACGCAAGTTATGTAAGCTGTAATTAAGCTTAGAATGGCATATACAATTGCTGCAATTAAGAAATTTAAATTATTTACTATAAATGTGACAATTAAGAAAATAGCAAATATAATAGCGGCAACCAAAATAGGGCATTTTAAAATTCTTTGCAAAGCGATTGAAATGATAATAACAGCAACTGGTAATGCAAAAAATATTAGTAAAGTATTCATAGCTTCTCTCCTTTTCGTTTTTTCTATATTTTATGCATAGTTTGCTGTTATTGTTAAAATAATAATTTTACATTTCATATTCTACTTTTACTAAGTATAATCCTTGTGGCGGCAATGTTTTCCCTGCTTTGTTTCTTTCTTTTGTTTCTATAATATTAGGAATTTCTTCTGGTAATAGGTTTCCTAACCCTACATCAACTAAGGTTCCTGCTATAATTCTTACCATATTGTATAAAAATCCATTTCCCGTTAGCTCAATCCATATCCTTTCATCTGGTCTTTCCATGATTTCTGCTTTATAAATGGTTCTTACACTACTTTTTGAACTGGTTCCACTCGCTTTAAACGCCTTAAAGTCATGCTCTCCTTCAAAATATTGAATGGCTTGTTTCATCTTTTCCACATCTAGCTTTATAGGAATATGTGTCTCTAAATTTCGATAGATAGCTGTCCCTACTTTGGAATTGTTAATCACATAACGATAAGTTTTTCTTTTACAAGATAGTCTACTATGAAATCGTTCCTCTACTTCTTCTGCTGATTTAATTAAAATAGATTTTTTTAGATTGCTATTAATTGCTATCGCAAATTTCTCGATTGGAATATTAGAATTGGTTTTGAAATTTGCTACTTGTCCGAAGAGCATGTACACCACTATCAGTTCTTCCAGAAGCCATTAAATCTACTTCTTCTCCTGTTATTCTTTCAATTGCTTTTTCAATTGTTCCTTGAATATTCAGTTTGTTAGGCTGTTTTTGCCATCCGGTTAAATTCTTTTCCATCGTATTCAATTACTAATTTTATATTTCTCATTTTATCACCCATATTAAAAAGTTTATTATATTTTTAAGGAAAAACTATAATAAACTTTTGTGTTCTTAACTTATTTGTTTTCTTGATTTTCTTCTTGTTTCTTATCTTTTCTCATGCTTTCTCTAATTTTCTTTATGGTGTCTTTCCTTTCTTTTCTCTCTGCTGTAAATCTTTTGGTTACTACATTACTAATTAAAATTTTCTTTAGAACATCTTCTCTTACATCTGCAATTAATGTCCCATCTTTTGCTACTGACATTTTTCCAGTCTCTTCTGATACAATTACCACAATACTATCAGATTCTTTTGATATTCCAATTGCTGCTCTATGCCTTGTTCCTAATTCTTTAGCTATATCTTTATCATCCGCTAATGGTAACACACAGGCTGATGCCGCAATTTTATTTCCTGATATAACAACTGCTCCATCGTGTAGCGGTGTTTTTGGTTCAAAAATATTAACTAATAATTGTGGTGATACTTCTGCATTCATAGGAATTCCTGTTGCTATAATATCTTGTATCTTGATATCTCTTTCTATTACTATTAATGCTCCTGTTTTTGCTTTAGAAAGTTCTGTTGCTGCTATTACTACTTTATAAATATCTTCTTTGGTTTTAGTTGATACATCTTTATCAATCCCAAAGAATTTTGTTAATTTGTTGGTTCCTAATTGTTCTAGTCCTCTTCTTAGTTCTGGTTGAAAAATAACAATAATGGCAATTACTCCTAAATTCATAATTCCTGTTAAAATCCAATTTAAAATCTTTAAGTTAAATAATCCACTTGCCCAAGTAGCAATAATCAAAAGTGCAATTCCTTTAATCAATTGCCAAGCTCTAGAACCTTTTACAATTTTAAAAAAGCAATATAACAAAAACATTACAATTGCTAAATCCAAAATTAGTGTCACTAATTCAAATGGATTTCCTTGTAATGATTTGATATAAGACATAATATTGTCCTTATAAAAGTTTTCCCAATTCATTCCTAAATTTATTATCATTTATTTCTCCTTTTTATCTCATTAGTGCATATACAAGTGTAACGATTGTTCCCATCATCATTAAAAGTGCTAAAATACCAGCCATAATTTTTACAAATACTTGTCCTTTATCATAATTTGATTTATGTTGTTTCTTTTTCATTTAATTTCATCCTTTCTGTTCTGTTGTTCCCTTTTATTATATCATATCTTGTCAAATTTTCAATTCTTCTATATGAATTTCTAAAAATTTCTAGTCTGCAATAATCTCCCATATTGTCTTTTCTGGTTCTACTTTCTCTTTTGAAATTTTAATAATTTCTTGTAATACTTTCTTTTCTTCTTGTAACTTTTGTAATTGATTAGCATGAATATAGGCCAAAACCTCTCCTTGCTTTACCTCTTCTGCCACTTTTTTTGTCAATATAATTCCTACACTTGGATCAATTGTATCTTCCTTTTTTTCTCTTCCTGCCCCTAGTCTACCTGCTAATCTTCCTACTTCCTTGCTATCAATCTCTTGTATATAACCATCCTTCTCACTATAGATAGCTTCTATATATTGCGCTTTTGGTAATTTTTCAAGGTTTTGAATAAAAGTAATGTCTCCTCCTTGTTGTTTTACTAGTTCTAAGAATTTTTGATAGGCTTCTCCATTTTCTATTTTTTCTAATAATTTGATTTTATTTTCTTTTAAATTTTCTCCCTTTCCTGCTAAGTAAATCATATAACTTCCTAATTCTAAGACCACTTGTTTTAAATCTTCTGGCATATTTCCTTTTAAGAAATTAACTGCTTCTATTACTTCTAAACTATTTCCTACGGCATATCCTAATGGTTCATCCATATTGGTTAATACGCAAACGGTCTCTCTTTTTGCTAATTTCCCAATTTCTATCATAGCTTTTGCTAATTTCCTAGCATCTGCTATGTTTTGCATAAACGCTCCTTTTCCTACTGTTACATCTAATACAATCTTTTGTGCTCCACTAGCAATTTTTTTACTCATAATACTGGAAGCTATTAATGGAATACTTTCTACACAAGAAATACTATCTCGCAAAGCATATAATTTTTTATCGGCTGGTGCTAAATTTAAAGTTTGAGAAATTAAACTAATTCCAATTTCCTCTACATTTTTTACAAATTGTTCCATCGGAATAGCTGTTTGATAGCCTGGTATAGCTTCTAATTTGTCAATAGTTCCTCCTGTAAATCCTAATCCTCTTCCTGACATTTTAGCTACAGGTACTCCAAAAGAGCTAACTAATGGTAATAATACTAACGAAACCTTATCTCCCACACCTCCAGTTGAATGTTTATCCACAATAACTTCTCCTAATGTGGATAAGTCTAGAATTTCTCCTGAATGCGCCATTGCTAATGTTAAGTCTGTCGTTTCTTGATTTGTCATCCCATTTAAAAAGATAGCCATAACGAGTGCTGCTACCTGATAATCCTTTATGTTTCCATTGGTATATTCTTTCACAAAATATTCAATTTCTTCTTTTGTTAATTCTTGCTTATCTCTTTTTTTCTCTATTATATCGATTATTCTCATTGGTTTACACTTCCCATCTTTCTTATACAAAATTTTTTGTAAAGCTTCTTCTATGAATTGGGCATAATCCATATTCTTTAATCGCTTGAATATGTTTGGCAGTTCCATATCCTTTATGCCCACTAAATCCATATTGTGGATAGATTTCATCCCATTGTCTCATTATTCTATCTCTGGTTACTTTGGCTATAATAGAGGCTGCTGCTATGTTATAGCATTTAGCATCTCCTTTAATGATAGAATCATAAGGAATTCCTTTGGTATCAATATGTGTTAAAGCATCTACTAAGATTAAATCTGGTTTACTATCTAATTCTTCTACTACCTTAGTAACACCTTGTTTAGTTGCATTTAAGATATTAATTTCATCAATGACATCTTGCCCTATGATAGCAACTGAATAACTAATCGCTTCTTCTAAAATTAAATCATATAATTTTTCTCTTTTCTTTTCCGAAACTTTTTTAGAGTCATTTACCCCTTCTATCATAGAATCTTTTGGCATAATAACACCTGCTACTACCACTGGTCCTGCAAGTGGTCCTCTTCCTGCTTCGTCAATTCCACATATATTTTGAAAACCTTTTTGATATAAGTCTTTTTCTATTTCTTTTAATTTTGTTAATCTTTCTAATTCTTTTTCTTTCATTTTTTCCTACTCTTCCATTTGGTCAATCTCTGTTAAAGAATATTTTCCTTGGTACCCTACCACATTATACACTTCAACACTTACTTCTTTTTCATTAAATTTAATTAGATATTGTTCCTCGTTTTGTAGCTTTTCTAATCCCCATTTTGCTTTTGTTTCTGCTGTTAAGTAGTAACAAGAGCTAGCATCTGTTATTCCTAATTTTTCTGGAATTTCTTGTGCTGGTCTTAATTTTTCTGTATCTTCATAAATTTCTTCTCTAACATTAGCTATTTTGGCATTTTTCTCTTCTTCTGTTCCAATTCCAATTTTAAAATTTGCTTCTTCCACATATTCCCTTGCTTTTGCTTGAATTAAAAGCATATTGGTTTTTACTTCTTCCAATTTTGCTTTTTTTATAACTTCTTTCCCTGCATAAATGCTAATTCCTGCTAATATTATTAATATAACAATAGTTACTACTAAACTAATTAATGTAATACCTCTCGTTTTATTTTCCATATTTCATCTCATTCCTTTTCTTTTTTTCTACATTATATCTTGTTATGTTTTTATTTTCAATACAAAGACAACTTTTTTTCACACAAATTTCACAAATCTATTGTATGATATGAGCATAATAGGTTATTATATTAGTAATGATTTAATTTTAGGAGGTTTTTATAAAAATGGAAGAAAATGAAAAGAAAAATGAAGAAGTAAAAAATTTCAAGACCGTTCAAAATCCTAATACATATAAAGCGGTTTATCAAAAAGAAACAAAACCAAAAGCAAAAGTTGGATTTGGAAAAAGTGTTTTACTACCTTTTCTTAGTGGTGCAATTGGATGTGTAGTAGTTCTTGGAACTTGCTTTGGCGTTCCCTCTATTCGTTCTCAACTATTCAATTTTCCATCCTCTACACAAGATAGTACCAATTCTCAAAATGCAGGCTATGTAAGTCAAGCTTCATTGTCTAACTATTCTGATACAGCTGTATTTTCCGCTAACAAGGTTCTACCTTCTATCGTAGGGATTGAAGTAGAGTATAATGTAAATTCTCTTATTTCTATGTTTGGAAGACAAGCACAAAGTAGTACTGCTAAAGCTAGTGGTTCTGGAATTATTATTAGCGACGATGGCTATATTTTAACCAATAATCATATTGTAGCTACCTCTTCTTCTGAGTCTTATTATGAAGTATCAGAAGCTACTAAAGTAACTGTCACTTTATTTAATGACGAAACAACTTATGAAGCTAAAATTATAGGAAAAGATGAACAAACTGATTTAGCTGTTATTAAAATTGAAAAAACCGGTCTTTCTAAAGCTGAATTTGCTGATTCAGACAATATTAAGGTTGGTGAATTTGCTATGGCTGTTGGTAATCCTCTTGGTATGCAAAGTAGTATTACCTGTGGTGTTATTAGTGCCATAAATCGTGAAGTTACCGATTCTGATGGAAAGAAATTTACTTTAATCCAAACAGATGCTGCTATCAATTCTGGTAATAGTGGTGGTGCTTTGGTTAATAGTGAAGGTAAAGTCATTGGTATTAATACCTTAAAACTTTCTGGAACAGGAATTGAAGGAATGGGATTTGCTATCCCAATTAACGCAACAACTGATATTACTTCTCAATTGATTCAATATAGTAAGGTAAAAAGACCTTATATTGGAATTTCTGGTATGGATTTAACAGAAAATGTTGCAAAGGCTAACAATTTGGTAGTTGGTATCTATGTAAAATCAATTGAAGATTTTTCCGCTGGTGAAAAAGCTGGTATTAAAATTGGAGATGTAATTATTGAAGCTGATGGTAAAAAAATTACCAAAATGGATGAATTAAATGAAATTAAAAATTCTCATAAAATTGGAGAAGAATTAAAAATTAAAGTAAATCGTAATGGACAAGAAAAAGATTTGACTATTACTTTAGGTGAACAACCTTAGTTTATTATTAATTAGTTTATCTATAAATGGAAAGGGAAAACCCCTGTTGCAGTACACTGCAACGGGGGTTTTTACATGTGGGCCGTGGGCAAATAGGTGTAAATTTCTACTCTTCCGTCCCTCTCTGAAAGAATCCATCCAAGACTTGTCAACTCCTGCTGAAGTCTAAAATCTAGCTCCTTAAGGCTATATGGCAAATATTGCTTTTCATTCAACTCTCGGATTTTTTCTTCCAATTCAGCTTCAATGCGTTTTCTCTGGAGCGTCACTGTGCCATCTTCTAACTCAGTCAAAGCCTCCAACTCAGTGCCATCATGCTTCTCCATTAGCGTTTCATAAAACTGAAGTTCTTTCAACGCCTCGTCTTTTGCACCTAACTTTTCTGCCATTACCAACGCCCGACTATAAAAGTCTTTCGCTCTTCTAAACATATAATTTTCCCTCGGTCGTTACTATTCTTCACGACCTTTCCTTTAATTTATTTAGACAGCCTTTCGCTATCTATACTTCTATTTTATCACATTTCACATAATTTTTCAAGTTTTGAGACAAGCGGGACAGGTCTTAAAAAAGCCGCCCATAAATTATGGAGCGGCTTTTTGAAGAAAAAACTATTTTTTACTATTTTTCATCAGGAGTTTCTTCAGCCTCTTCAGCTGCTGCCTCGTCATCTTCTGTCAAGAAGGAATCTTCCAAAAGATTATCCGGCTCTAAGATTTTTTTGCTAACTAACCATGTAGCAAGACCGGCGAAAGCTGTCGGCATCAATTTTTTCATCACTCCAATTACCTGAGCCATAAAGCTCTGCATCTGATTGATGAAAGCAGATGTCTTCTTGTCATCATCATCTTTTGCACCAATTACCTTTTTACCATACAGCAGTACACTTACTCCTATAACAACTGCCAGGAAAGCAAATTTCTTAGCTTTCTGCACTTCCTCTTCGTCTTCTAAGTCGATGTGCAGTTTATCTGCCAAGAAAAGTTTTATGATGTCAGAATATACTTCTGTTTTAGCAGAAATGTCACCCGCTAAGTTGCTTGCTTTTCCTTTTACTGTTTCAAACCAGGCAGGTTTCTGTGTCATGATATAGACTATGATAACAGAAACTGCAACCGGAAGCAAAGCTTCTGTTTTGGGCTGGATAAAGCCGAATTTGTTTTTAACTCCTTCTAATTTCTCCATGCCGTCTTCCACCTGTTCTACAGAAAGATCTTTAGGATTAGTAGTCTGATAGATAGCAGAAGCAGCTTTCATAGCAGCATAAGCACCTACTGTTACTTTTCCCCACTGCATTAAGTGGTTCAATGCTTTTTTGTCTTTTAAGCTTTCAAAGGCAAAACCTAAGTTTTTGTTACTAAACTTTTCGACGTTCCTTACCGTAATTCCTGAATTCTTGGAATTTAAAATCCGGTACGCCGCATAAATGGTAACAACCGGAACCGCCCACTTTAAAGTAGGTTTGTATTTGCCTGCCCATTCTTTTGCAATCTGTACGTTTTCTTCCGGACTGTGTTTGTATAACTGTTCCCAAATTGTTGTTGCTTTTTTCATAATAGAACCCTCCTTTTTGTTTTTACCTACAATTGCATAATACTCTTCTTCATCAAATTCAAAACCGAATGGAATGCTGATATTATGTCCGTCGCCTTCGTCACCTTGTCTGCATGATATACATACATCCTCAGCCCGACAGTTAGAACATTCGCGGTTTTTTCCCAGAGAATCCGACGTAGTATCTTTTACGTCGAAAGTTACATAAGGTCCAGATGAACTTTCTACGATATCTTCGATTGCAATTGTACCACTTATATCATTCATATGACTGCAGGTAGATTTCACCTCATAAATGCAGTAACCATCCTCAAAGAAGAATGATATAGGGCGAGTATACATCGAGGAATGGTCATAGTCTAAATCTGTCGTATTCCAACAACTACCATAATAATTTAACTGCTGACCTTCCCAAGGATGCCATTTTCCACAATAGGGACATCTGTACCGTTTCGGAGTTAACTTCAAAAATTCTGGTCTCATAAAAAACCTCCTATTATTGTTGCTTTGGTTAATAGTTACAGTTTTTTCTCCTTTCTTAATTGTGTATTTACACGAAATACCACTAATATATTACCACAATTTTACATAAAAGTCAATTGCTACAAAAAATGAGACAGAAAAGGTCTGTCCCCTCTGTCTCATTTTTTATCAACTGTAACTTCTTTTTTCAAATCTTGTTTGTCAATAAAGCCTTTTTGATATAAGTCTTTTACATACATAACGAAAGAGAAAATAGTTGCAACTAATGCTAAAGTGAAAATAGCTAAGTCTACTTGCTCCCAAATGCCTACAAGTTCAAATTGCTTTAATAAAAGAGATATTACAATGGCAAAATATAATAATACAGTTGCAAGTTTTCCATACCAACGGCTATAAACAACAACATCTTTTCCATAAAGGAAAGAGGCTCCACAAATCATAATAAACTCTTTAAAGAAAACTACTAGCAAAATCCAAATTGGTATAATATCTGTTAATACAAGTGACGCAAGGGTTGCAATTTGAGTTAACTTGTCTGCTAATGGGTCCATTAGTTTTCCAAAGTTGGAAACTAAATTAAATTTTCTAGCAATTAACCCATCTGCAATATCGGTTATCCCAGATATGGTAAAGAATATAAATGCTAAAATATAATTTCCCGTAAAAATGTAAAATATGATTAATGGTATTAATAAAAGTCGAATGACAGTTAAGATATTAGGTACATGTTTTAACATAATTTTCTCCTATTTTATTTCAAATTTCAATTTTTCATTTTTTAGATTGACACTCACAGTGCTTCCATCTAACAATTCACTACGTAAAATCATTTCAGAAAGTTCATCATCAAGATATCTTTGAATAGCTCTTCTTAATGGTCTAGCGCCAAATTTAACATCGGTTCCTTTTTCCAAAATGAAATTTTTAGCAGTTTTACTAATTTCAATCGTGATATCTTTTTCTTTTAAAGCTTTTATCGTATCTTTTAACATCAAGTCAACAATTTTCATTAATTGCTCTTTGGTTAAACTATCAAATGCAACAATCTCATCTACCCTGTTTAAAAATTCTGGACGAAATACGTCTTTTAGGCTGTCCATTACTTTATTTTTATTGATAGTTTGCCCACCAAATCCAATTGAATTATTATTTAAGTTGGATCCTGCATTCGAAGTCATAATGATAATGGTATTGGCAAAACTAACACTATTTCCTTGACTATCTGTTAATTTTCCATCATCTAATACTTGAAGCAAGATGTTAAATACATCAGGATGTGCTTTTTCTATTTCATCTAATAAAATAATAGAATAAGGTTTCCTTTTTACTTTATCGGTTAGCTGTCCTGCATCATCATAACCTACATACCCTGGAGGGGCACCAATTAGTTTAGAAGTAGAATGACTTTCCATATATTCAGACATATCTACTCGAATGATGGCATCTTCACTACCAAACATTTCAAAGGCAAGTGATTTGGCAAGCTCTGTTTTTCCTACACCAGTAGGACCAACAAAGATAAAAGATGGTGGTCGTTTAGTACTTTGTAAACCTGCACGATTTCTACGAATCGCTCTAGCAACACTATTAACAGCTTCTTCTTGGCCAATTACTCTTTTATGAAGATTGGTTTCTAAGTTTAATAATTTTTGTGTCTCTGCTTCTGTAATTTTTTTGACTGGTATTTTAGTCCAACTTTCAATAACATTAGCAATGTCTTGAACTGTAATTTGTTTTAATTTCATTTTACTATTTAATTTATCAATTTGTTCCATTAATTGACATTCACGTGTTTTTAAGTCTGCAGCTCTTTGATAGTCTTCTGTTGAATCTGCTGCAATAACTTCCTCTTTTTCTGTTTGTACTTGCGTTAATTCTTGTTTTAACATTTCTAGCTTATATAAATCTTTGTTTTCTAAGTTAATTCTAGAACAAGCTTCGTCTAAAATGTCAATGGCTTTATCTGGTAAAAATCTATCATGAATGTATTTTTCAGACATAACCACAACTTGACGAATGACATCAGAAGAAATTTTTACTTTATGATATTCTTCATAATATTTTTTAATTCCTTCTAAAATACCAATTGAATCGTCAATATTTGGTTCTTCTACTAGTACTTGTTGAAATCTTCTTTCTAAAGCAGAGTCTTTTTCGATGTATTTTCTATATTCTTTTAGTGTAGTTGTTCCAATTAATTGAATTTCTCCATTAGATAGAGCTGGTTTTAAGATATTAGCAGCATTCATAGAATGTTCGCCATCTCCTGCACCAATAATATTGTGAATTTCGTCAATAACTAGAATAATATTTCCATATTCTCTACATTCATCAATAATCCCTTTCATTCTTGACTCAAATTGCCCTCTAAATTGCGTTCCTGCGATTACAGATGTCATGTCTAATAAATAAACTTCTTTATTCAAAAGTTTTGCTGGTACATTTTGATTAGCTATTTTAATCGCTAACCCTTGCGCAATAGCCGTTTTTCCAACACCTGGCTCTCCAATTAAGCAAGGATTGTTTTTAGAACGTCTATTTAAAATTTGGACAATCCTTTGGATTTCCTTATCTCTACCAATTACAATATCAATTTCGTTGTTTTTGGCTTTATTGGTTAAGTTAGTTCCATAAGTATCCAAAAACTTTTTCTTTTTACTTTGTTTTGGATTTTTCTTTTTTTCTACTTTTACTTTTTTTCTTCCCATACTTGGCTCTTCTTGTTCTTCTCTATGAGATTGACCGTTAAACATATTAGAAAAAATGGAACCAAGAGGAATAGCAGCTCCTGCTATTTTAGGACCATCTTCATCACCATTTAAATCAGTATTTTCAAAAGTGATGGCTCCTTCTATATTTTCAATGTCTTCCAAATTGATATTTTCAGCTAAATCTTTGAAAATTGTTTCAAATTGCTTGGTCATATCAGACAAGTTAACTTTATCTTTGGATAAGATATCATTTTGTTTGGCTAATACTTCATTTGCGTTAATTCCCTTTTTCTTAGCACAATTGTAGCAGTATCCTTCCATTGTTTCCTTTCCGTTTTCTATTTTTTTATAAAAAAGTATCGCTGGATTTTCATTACATTCTGAACATAACATATATTTTTAATTCCTCATTTCTGTTTAAATTTAATCTATAATATCATATCGTAAAAATGCTAAATAGTCAATGTTTATAGGGATTTTTTTAAATTTCTGTATAAATTAATTGATAAAAAAAAGAACCCATGTTATAATAAAAAAAAATGAAAAAAGGAGTCAAAATGAAAGTTGTATTACCAGAAGAAAAAGTATTTAACAAAAAACAAATAGCAGTATATGTAACAATCATAATTATATGCATTGTTTCTCTTATCATTGCTTCTTATGTGCAATTCTATGCGAGAGTGGATTTTGGAAGAATATTAGGAATTGAAAAAGAAACAAAAATAGGAAATAAAACAGAAGAAGAAATTGAATTATTAAAAGCAGAATTTGAAGAAATCTTTGATAATCAACTAAAAAATGAAGAAGACCACGAAAATAAGAAAAAAGAAAAGAAGAAACCTCTTGTGTACACAAAAACAGAGAAAAAAGAAAATAAGGAAAATAATTACGAAGTAGAAGTCTCTATTCCTTATATTAATATAGATAATGCCATTGTAGAAAAATATAATAAAGAAATAGAAGATTTTGAACAAAAAGTTGATAGTATTCTAAAAAGTGAAAATAAAAATACTATTTATACAGTAGACTATACAGCAAATGTGAAAGAAGGTATTTTATCTTTAATGATACGTTCTAATCTAAAAGAAGGTGCTAGTGCACAAAGAGTCATCATTCAAACCTATAATTATGACTTAAGGAACAATAAAGAAATCAGCTTAGAAGAAGTATTACGAGTAGAAAATTTGAACAAGGTTGAAATAGAAAATAAAATCAAAAAAGAAATTGAAATTGCACAAAAGAAAGTAGATGATTTGAAAAATCTAGGTTATAACATTTTTAGTAGAGATACCGGAAGTAATCAATATCGTATTATCAATTCGAAAGAATTTTATTTAACAGAAAATACGTTATACATCATTTATGCTTATGGAAATGAAACATTTACAAGTGAGCTAGATTTAGTTGTTATTTAATAAAAATTAGAAGCATATGGAAGGGATTACCTATTCATATGCTTCTTTTTTGAAAATAAAAGGGGATGTTTTTTATTTTAAGTCAGGAATCTCTTACTGACTATGAAAATAGTTTAACAAGCCAATTTGTCCATTGTGTGAACTAAATGTGAAAACTTTTGAGACAAAGGGGACAGGTCTTAACTGTCTCAAAAGTTTTCATAAAAATTTGACTTTTATGTAAATCTATGGTAATATATTAGTGGTATTTCGTGTAAATACACAATTAAGAAAGGAGAAAAAACTGTAACTATTAACCAAAACAACAATAATAGGAGGTTTTTTATGAGACCAGAATTTTTAAAGTTAACTCCAAAACGGTACAGATGTCCTTATTGTGGGAAGTATCATCCTTGGGATGGTAAAGCATTAGAGTTTTATGATAGTGCTTGGTGTACAAAAGATTTAGACTACAATCATTCTTCTATGTATACGACTCCTATATCATTCTATTTTGAGGATGGCTATTGCTTTTATATAATGACAGCTGCCTGCGGTAAAATCGATGATATAAAAAGAAAAATTGCAATCGAAGATATCATAGAAAGTTCATCTGGACCTTATGCAACCTTTGATGTAAAATATACTACACCATCTTTTCTGGGAAAAGGTAGATCCTGTTCTAACTGTCGGGCTAAGGACGTATGTATAGCATGCATACAAGGTGACGAAGGCGACGGACATACTATCAACATTCCATTCGGTTTTGAATTTGATGAAGAAGAGTATTATGCAATTGTAGGTAAA
>CANEEJ010000008.1 GCA_947426525.1 uncultured Clostridium sp.
TTTTTTTGCAATTTTCTATTTTCTCAAAAAACTGTCGGGTATTAAGACATAAAAATGCAAATTGTTTAAACTACTTGCCTAAAAAACAGAAAAAGGATATAATAAAAATGAAAAAATAAAAAGGGGAGAAACCAATGAAAAAAAGAATTGTTTATTTCATAATCATAATAGCAAGTATGCTAATATTTGCTAAGCCAGTACAAGCATCATCGAGTGATTTATTCTTAGAACATTTGGACTTTCAAGCACAAATAAACGATGATGGAAGTATGGATGTAACAGAAAAGTGGGATATTGAAATTGAGGATACAAACACATTATACAAAACGTTTGAAATTGATAAAACCAAATATTCTAATATCCGTAACGTAGAAGTAAGAGAGATTACAAACAGCAACCATCAAATCTTTAACAAACAAAATCAATGGGCATATCATTTGCCAAAAAGAACTTATTTTGGTGGCATGAACAAAGATAATCAATTTGAAATAGCATGGGGCGTTGGACTAGAAGGCGATAGAGCAAGCAAAACATATGTTATTTCTTATCAAGTACAAGATGCAGTTACCAAATACAACGACTATGCAGAGTTATATTGGCAATTTGTAGGAAAAGATTTTGAGATTAGTGCTCAAAACATAACAGGAACCATTCTATTGCCAGGCAATACAGATGATACACAAGAAATCAAAGTTTGGGGACATTCCGAAGATTTAAACGGAGAAATTTATGCAACAGATACCGATAGAATTGACTTTTATATAGATGGATTTCAATCTGGAAGATATGTAGAAATAAGAACTCTGTTTCCAACAGAATTGTTGCTAAGTTCAGGAAGAACAAAAAATGCAGAACGATTAAATGAAGTAATAGAAGAAGAAACACAATGGGCCAATCAAGCGAACAACAGAAGAAAAAGAAAACAAGCATCAAAACAAGTCTTAACAGGTATGCTAAATGTAATGGCTGTAATAGGGGCTATTTTTAGCATAATGTCTATCATTAAAAATAGTAAAAAAATAGCAACTACTAAAAAATTAAAACCAAGTCAAGAAATAAAATATTTTAGAAAAATACCAAGAGAAGATAGCACACCAGCAGAAGCTCTATTACTTTTAACGAAACAAATAGGTGTTAACAACAGCACTTACTTAGGAAGAATATTTTCTGCAACACTATTAGATTTAAGTTTAAAGAACATAATAGAATTTGAAGGAAAAGATAAAACAATAACCATTAAAATACGAAAAGAAAATCCAATTGAGTTAGAAAAACAAAAGGAAGAAAAGGCAATTTTTGAATTTTTAGAAAAGGCCTGCAAAAAAAATAATGGTCAGATAACAGTTAAGGAATTAAGAAAATACATTAAAGAATCATCCAAAAGGATATTAGAACTAGGAGAAAAAATAAATAAACACACAGAACAATCAATATATGAAAAGAGATTAGCTAACAAAGAAAATGTTGAAGAAAAAATAAAAATAATAACCCATTTAATAAGCTTAGCATTTATCATACCATTCGCATTTATCATTTTATCAAGTATGGGGGAAAATTTAATAAAAGTAGCAGGAATTTTATTATTTGGCATAGTATCAATCATACGATTAATTGTTTTATTTATCTTAAATAGTAAAATAAATACATTAACGCAACAAGGACTAGACGAACATATACAGTGGAAAGGCCTAAAAAAATACATGGAAGACTTCTCTATGCTAGATAAACGAGAAGTGCCAGAAATTGTAATTTGGGAAAAATTTTTAGTATATGCTACTGTATTTGGAATAGCAGACAAAGTACTAAAACAATTAAAAATAGTTTATCCAAACATAAGTGAACAATTAGGAGAAGAACACTATGCTTACATGTATTTAATGATGAACACAAACTTTTCAAATAGCTTTTCAAATGCTATCACAAACTCCATGTCAACCGCTTATTCTTCTGCCACAGGAGGCGGCGGAGGCTTCTCTGGTGGTGGCGGAGGCCGGACGGTGGCCGGCGGTGGTGGCGGAGGAAGATAATAAATTCTTCCTCGCGTGTCGTAATTTGGGACAGGCACAAATTACGACAAAACAAAAGATAGGAGAGTAAAGAATATGGATCAAGATAAATTATATGAGTTAATTGATAACATACCAATTACCCTTGAAAATGCAAGGATTATTGAAGAGATTAAGAAAGATGTTGCCAAAAAGAATTACACAGCAGCACTGAAAAAAATAGAGATGTTAGACCCAAGAAATGCAAACAAAATGTCATTCCAAGAAGACGAAGAGACGGAAGAAGAGAACGATTATGAAGATAACGAAGAATATGAAGAGGAAGAAGAATATGAGGATTATGAGGAAAGTGAAGAGGAAAATATAGAAGGAATGTTTCCAAAACAACTAAGTGCCAAGCAATTAGAAAGACAATATATTGGATTATTGTTAGAAGATCCCAGATTAATTAAAAAATATTTCTTTGTTTATGAAGAATGCTATTTTGAAGACCCAGAATTGTTAAATATTTATAAGAGTGTCATTTTTACAGAAGGAGGAGCTTATACAACAGAGGCTGCCAAGAGAGGATTTAACTTTGCAAGAGATGATGAAAAATCTTATCAGTTGAAAAGTATTTTGAAAAAAGAAGTAAGAGACAAAGATTATAATATGGAACACATTTATATTGACTTGAAGAAATTATTTGTATTAAGAAGAAATTATTTGGCTATTCCAATTCAAAATATTCAAGAAAAAGTAATGGAAATAAAAGATTATCAATTATATGATAAAATGTCTGTAGAAGAAATTGAAAGTGCAGTTGTACAAGTAAATGATACAGAAAAATTCAAAAGAGCGGTTTTAAACGAAGGCTTAACAAGTTTCTTACAATTAGGAGATAATAACTTAACCAATGGACTTCCTTTACCATTTCCTATTTTAACAAAAGTATTTAAAGGAATTAGAAAAGGAGAGACCATGGCATTTGCTATGCCATCTAATGCCGGAAAAAGTAGATTTACCATAGATATTGCAGCACATACCGCATTGGTTCATCAAAAAAAGGTATTAATTATTTCAAACGAAATGTCAGAAGAAAAGATGAGATTATGTTTGATTACAACAATTTTAAATAATAAAGCCATTCAAGAAATGCATGGAATTGAAATTTCAAAAACAGAAGGGGAACTATTAGAATTCAAATTTAGACCAGACGACCCTAAAAAAGTAAAAGTAGATGAAGATGGATTTGTTGTAAAAGAAGAAAAAGAAAAGCAAAAAGATTTTGCAAAAAGATTAATAGAGGTATCAAAAGAATTTCGTGATGTAATAGCAATTACCAATTGGGTAAATAAGCAAATTAAGAATTCTATATATTTTATTAATATTACAGACCACACCAATGACGAATTGAAAAAAGTAATTATGAACTATTATTACAAAGAAAAGATAGAATATGTTTTCTATGATACCTTAAAAACAGACACAGCCAACATAGGGATAGGAGAGGAATTAAAGAAAACAGCAACCATTCTTTCTAATATCGCACAAAACTTTGGAATTTATATTTGTGCCACCTTGCAATTGGCAGAAAGTGACACATTACCAGTCAACCTAACAGTTAATGATTTAGCTGTTAGTAGGACAGTAAAAGAAGTATTAGACACATTAGGATTAATCAAACAAATCAATCGAGACAGTCTACAAAATTATGAATATTCTTTAAACGAAGTAGACACCAAATTCTACGACTTGAAAAAATATGATGATCCAGATGTTAGATACTATGCTTGTGTAGTAGATAAAAATAGAGCTGGTGCAAAACCAACTTTGGTGTTCCGTTTAAATCTAGCATACAATGTATGGGAAGAACTTGGCTATCTAAGACTAAAACAAAAATCATGATAGATTTCTAGAAGAAGCAATTGGAGAGAATCCTTTTGCTTTTTTGCTGCTATCTTGTTTACAAAAAATCAAACAAATTACTTGAAAAAAAGCCATAAAAAGTATAAGATAAAATTATAAGAACAAAAATCAAAAAAGGAATAAAAAATGAAGAAAAAAAGAAAGTTTAATCCTAAGAAATTTATAAAAACATGGTCAATTATAATAGCAGTTATTGCAATTTTAGTACTTATTGTAGTAAACAACAATCAAAAACAAAATGAAAAACAAAATAGAAACGAAGAAACAGTAGAAACCTCAGCAGAAATGATAGAAGATGATACAATTACAGTAGAAATTGAAGAAACAGAAGTAGATAGTAAAACAACAGAATGGAATTTAATTTTAGTAAACAAAGATAATCCAATACCAGAAAATTATCAATATGAATTAGCAACAGTAGAAGGTGATCATAAAGTAGATATTAGAATAGTAGAGCCATTAAAACAAATGCTAGCAGATGCTAGAAAAGAAGGGATAAAACCATTAATTTGCTCTAGTTATCGAACACTAGAAACGCAAACAACACTTTTTAATCAAAAAGTAAAACAACACATAAGACTAGGATATGAACAACGGAGAAGCAGAAGAAAAAGCATCATACTGGGTAACCAAGCCACGAACCAGTGAACACGAAATCGGTTTAGCAGTAGATATTGTTTCAATCAACTACCAAACATTAGATGAAAAACAAGAGAACACAGCAGTTCAAAAGTGGTTAATCGAACATTGTACAGATTATGGATTTGTTTTAAGATATCCAACTGCAAAAAAAGACATAACAAAAATCAACTATGAGCCATGGCATTATCGTTATGTAGGAATTGAAAATGCCAAACTTATGAAAGAAAAAGACATTTGTTTAGAAGAATATTTAAAAAGGGATTAAGGGGACGTTCCTCAAAATCCCTTTTTTTGAAAAAAGTTGTAATAAAATGAAAAAAATAGTCTCTTATAAAGTGAAGGAGGTAAAAGTTATGCAGAATATAGAAGAAGTTTATAAGCAACATAGTAACACAGTATATAAATATTTATTCTGCTTAACAGGTAAAGAAGACATTGCAGAAGAACTAACACAAGAGACTTTTGCCATAGCAGTAAAAGAAATCTATCATTTTAAAGGAAATTGTAAAATATCGGTATGGTTGTGTCAAATCGCAAAACACTTATGGTATAAGGAATTAAAAAAATCCAAGAAAAATAAAAACATTTCTATAGAAGAATTAACAGAAGAAATGGAAGAGAAGCAAACCACAGAAGATATTGTATGCGAAAACGAAGAAAAAATATTGTTATTTAAAAATATGCAAAAGCTAGAAGGACAAGCAAGAGAAGTTATGTATTTAAGAATGATAGGAAATCTAAATTTTATCGAAATAGGTGAAATTTTAGGAAAAACAGCCAATTGGGCAAGAGTTACATTTTATCGTGCTAAGCAAAAAATGAGGGAGGTAATGGAAAATGGAGAAAAAAAGTGAATGTGAGATTGTACAAGATTTATTAATAGGATACGTAGACGATGTTTTAAATGAAACATCTAAAAAACTAGTAGAAAAACATTTAACGGAGTGTGAAATTTGTCAAAAAAAGTTAGAAGAACTAAAAACTGAAGTAACAGAAAGTGAAGAAAATCAAAAAAGGGAAATTGATTATCTAAAAAAAATAAGAAGAAAAAGCAAAATAAAAGCAGTTTTAATGACAATAGGAATTCTGATAGCTATTTTTGTGGTATGGTATTTACGTCAGTTTGTCATTGTACAAACTATAGCAAGTAAAGCAGAAAAGTCTTTACAAAGTAACAATTTTTATAAAGAAACGAGACAAATTTTATCAGACAATAAAGTGTCAGTGGAAAAAACATATTATAAAGATGGAAAAGCCAAAACAGTTTGGGAGATTTACTCAGATGAAGAAATAGAAACCAATTATATTAAATATAGCAGTAAAGATGCAGAAGAGAGTATAACTATCATTCCAAGCGAAAACAAAGTAAATATTGAAACAGGTGAATTTGTAAAAATAATGAATAAAGAATGGAATTTAAAAAATGCTTCTTACTTATATAATGGTGGAATTACTGGTACAATAGCCAAATTAGGAACAGCCTTTAGAATGTCAATTCATACTGACACACGTCAAATTGGAAGAGAATATTATGTAATAACCAATCGATTTGAAAATGACAAAATGTGGGAAACATGGATTGATAAAGACACAGGGCTAACTTTAAAGACAATCAACAGAAACTCTGTTAGAAACTTTATTGAAGGAACAGACATCGTAAAAGAAGAAAGAGATTTGATACAAGAATATCAATATAAGTTTGACATCGTCACAGATGAAGATGTAAAAGTGCCAGATTTAACAAATTATGAAAAAGAATGAGACAGTTAAGACCTGTCCCTACCGTCTCATTTTAGAATAAGTGTAACTTTTTTGAAAAATATGTCATTATAGAGGTAAGATATCTAAAAAAGAATAAAGGAGATTTAGATCTAAATTGAAACCATATAAAACCATAGAAGATTACAAAGAAAAGCAAGAATTAAAAATAGAAAAAATAGTAAAGGAATATAGTGGCTATGTATATACAGTTATTAAAAATTTTAGCACTCAAAATTTATCGCAGGAGGACATAGAAGAAATTATAGCTGATACCTTTTTTATTGTTTGGAAAAATCAAACAAAGTTAGAAGACGAACTTAAGATAAGTTCTTATTTGGTAGGTATTGTAAAAAACTTATTGAGGGAAAAGACAAGAAAGATAAGAAAAACACAAATAGATAAGAATTTAGAAGATTTCGAAAGTGTTTTAACCAATGCCAAAGATTTGTATGAAATTTATGAAGAACAAGAAAAAATAAGAGTTATTCAAAATACTTTACAAATAATGAGTGATGAGGAAAATAAAATTTTTAAATTGTTTTATTACTGTCGGAAAAAAAGGTAAAGAAATTGCGAAAGAACTAAATATTACAGAAATTAAAGTAAAAACAAAATTGTATCGCATTCGAAAAAAGATAAAAAAAGAATTAATGGAAGGAGGATATGAATATGGAAAATAATGAGCTAAGTAGAAAAATTCAAGAAAAATTAGAAATTAAAATAGCAATATCCAACTTTCAAAAGGAGGAAAACAAAATGAAAAAGAATAAAGTTACAAAAATGGTTGCTATTTTTGTTGCTTCAATTGGAATTACGATGGGAGTGGCATATGCAGGAACTAAGATTTATGAAAATATATGGAAAGAACCTAAAAGAGTACAATTAACACCAGAAACAGAAGTGACACAAGAAATGATTGAAAAAAGTGTAAGTGAAGAAGAAGCAAAAGAAATTGCTCAAAACAAATTAAAAGAATTAGGACTAGAAGAGGAAATCGTAGGAACTGACCATTATAAAGAAAGTGGAACAGAAGAGGTTTATTATCGTTTTTTAACAACGAATCAATGGTCTATCACAATTGAAGGGAAAACGGGAGAATTTTTTGAAATATGGAATCTTCAAAAATATAACAAGCATAATAAAGAATGGGAACAACATACATTAGCAAAAGAAGAAGCAATTCAAGTAGCAAAAGAATGGTACCAAAAATTAGGATATCAAGAAGGAGAGTA
Organism: uncultured Clostridium sp.; assembly: GCA_947426525.1. GTDB lineage: Bacteria > Bacillota > Clostridia > TANB77 > CAG-508 > CAG-269. The sequence goes on from CANEEJ010000008.1 coordinate 7,550, forward strand.
CAAATTAGCAAAACTAATAATACAAAGCTCAGGAGGAGAAACGAAAAAACCTGGTTATGAGTTTGAGGCTAGATTTTATAAGCAATATGATGACTTATATAATACATATGAATGTATATCAATTAGTTTTCTCGCTAAAGATAAAGAACTAAAATATTATCGTGTAGAAAACGATAAATTTGAGAAAAATCCATTAGAAATAACAAAAGAAAAAGCGATAGAAATAGCAAAAAACGAAGACAGAAAAGTAGAAACAAAAGAAATTATTAAAACAGAAGCTGAACTTAGAATAGAAAGAATGAACGGAAATGCTTATGCTAGATTGCACAATACAGAAGAATATTATAAACCAATGACTACGGTAGATGTTCCAATGGAAGAACAGGTATATTACCAAACACAAAATAGAGTTAGAAGAGTTTGGGTTGTATCATTTAATTATGGAGAAGAACCAGGAACAGATGTAGTAACGCGTTATGCCAAAGGGGCCTATACTTATTTTGTAGATGCTACAACAGGAGAAATTATAGGAGGAGATTCAGATGATTATTTAAGATGGGATAATCAATGGGCGAAAGAATATGCAGTAGAATAGGATTGAAATTGAATATATTTTATGATAACATATTTTCAGTAAAGTAAATATAAGGAGTATAAAAAATGAGAATAGGAATTGATATAGATAATTGTATATCCAATTTTAATGATACCTTATTAAAAGAATATTTAAAACATGATAAACAACTAAGGAATACAGGAATTATAAATGAAAATCCAGAATACATAAGAAAAGGAATGTTTGATTGGACAGAAAAAGAAGAAAATAGTTTTTATTATGAAAATATAGAAGATGTTGCAAGAAAACTAAAACCAATAGAAGATGCACCTTACTATATAAAAAAACTGAAAGAGAATGGGCATAAAATATATATTATAACAGGGAGAAACAATGGAGAATATACAAATCCTTATGAACTAACGCAACAGTGGTTGAAACAATATGATGTCGAGTATGACGAGCTAATACTTACAAATGCATATGATAATCATGCAAAAACAGAAGTGTGTCTAGAAAAAAACATTGATTTAATGATTGAAGATAGTGTTAGAATAGGTTTAGACTTAATGAACTATGGAGTAAAAGTTTATATTATGAATACAAGATATAACCAAAAAGAACAAACACTAGATAGAGTTTCTAAATGGAAAGAGATATATGAAAGAATAACAAAATTAGACAAAAAAGAGACAAAGCAAAAGGTAAATATTATTTTAGATACAGATATATATAATGAGTGTGACGACCAATTTGCACTTTCTTATTTATTAAAATCACAAGATAAATTCAATGTTGAAGCAATTACAGTGGCACCATATCATCATGACAACGATATTTCTATAGAAGAAGGAATAACGAAAAGCTATAATGAAATTATCAAAATATGCAACTGGTTAAACTTCGATTGGGAGCATAAAGTATTTAAAGGTTCAATAGATTATGTAGCAAATGATTATAAGGAAGAGAATGATGCAGTCAATAAAATAATTGAAATTGCAAATAAAAATGAAAAAACCTATATTTTAGCAATAGGAGCAATAACCAATGTGGCATTAGCAATAAAAAAAGAGCCTCAAATAATCAATAAAGTTGAAGTTATTTGGCTTGGAGGACATAGCTTTTTAAGCAAAGACAATAAAGAATTTAATTTTAAACAAGATGTACAAGCTGTAAAAACAGTTTTTGAATCAATGGTAAAATTAACAATTATACCTTGCAAGAATGTAGCATCTAATTTAAGAACATCTATATATGAATTGGAACATTTCTTAAAAGGTAGAAGTGAACTAGGTGATTATTTATGTCAAAGATTTTATAATGATGGAGTACATGGTATTCAAGAAAGAAGAGTTATCTGGGATATTAGTGTTATAGCTTATATGATTCATAAAGATTGGTTTGAAACGGAAGAAGTTAGTTGCCCTAACATCAAAGAAGACACATCTTATGAAGTAACCAAAAACAGGCATAAAATAACCGTAGTTAATTATTTGAATGTGGATAAAATATATCAGGATTTATATAGAAAGTTAAGGGAGAATTAAACATGGAAATATGGGATATTTTAGATGAAGAAGGAAATAAAACAGGAAGAACTATGCAAAAAGGAGAAAAAGTTCCAAAAGGATATTATCATACAGGAGCAGATATATGGTTTATTAATTCAGAAAACAAAATTTTAATTCAAAAACGTTCGCCACTAAAACGCCAATCACCTAATGTATGGGCAATGACAGGAGGCTCTGTAGTGAAAGGAGAAACCAGCCTACAAACCATAGAAAGAGAAACGTTAGAAGAATTAGGAATTCAAATAAATATAGAAAAAGTTCAATTTATCAAACATTATAAAACAGGAGAAATCTGGCTAGATACCTATTTAGTAAAACAAGATATCAATCTAAAGGATATTGTTATGAAAGAAGATGAGGTAAGTGAGGTAAAATGGGCAACTTACGAAGAAATAGAAGAACTTGTGAAACAAAATCAGTTTTTAGAAAACAGGTGGGAATATGTAAAAGAAATAATAAAAAATTTTATGTAAAAATAAAATCAATAAAAAGAATAGTTTAGTCTATTCTTTTTTTTTAGTTTGTGATAGAATGAAAACAACAAATCATAATTTCAAAAAACAAAAGAATAAAAAAAGAAAGAGGGAATTAAAATGAGTAAAAAAATAGTAGGAATTATAATAAGCATCTTGACTATTATCATATTAATAGGAGGAACTATTTATTTAATAGAATTAAATAAAAATCCTCAAACGCCTGTGGAACCAAACGAAGAAGAAAAAAGCAATACAAATGCTGCTATTAACAATGGCACAAATAACGACATAAACATTGTCTTATCGCTAGAAGACAAAATAACAGAAAATACCGCTTGGTGTGGTACATTTAACCTAATATGGAATGATTTAAAAAATAATTTAGCAAAACAAGACATTGAATTTACACCACAATTAGAAACAGTAAAAAATTTAAACAAAGGAACATTCAATACATCACATCTTTCAAAAGATAGTTATTATAAAACTTATGGAGTTCCAAGCTTAGCATTAAAACAAGAAATTGAAAAAGCAATCAAAGAAAAATTTGATGAAACAAGTGATATTTTAGACAGTTTTGATTGGGAAAATCATGGACCAGAAGATTATTTTCTATATGCCATGTTAAAAAAACAATTTGAATTTCCAAATGTATTTACTGAATTAGAAGATGGAAAATTTGGAAACTATGAAAATGTCAAATACTTTGGAATTGATGCAAGCACAGAAGAAGCAGTAAGAAATCAAGTAGAAGTATTATATTATAACTCCAAAAATGACTTTGCTGTAAAATTATTAACTAAACAAAACGATGAAGTAATTATTACAAGAGGAAGTCAAAAAGAAACTTTCAAAGAGATATATGAAGAAGTAGAACAAAAAGATGAAAAATATGAGGGAAATCATAATTTCGAAAAAATAGACACATTAAAAGTACCAAACATTAAATTTGACCTAAAAAAAGAAATAGAAGAACTAGAAAATAAACAATTTGAATTTGCAAATAAAGAAGTATATCACATTGGAAAAGCCTTACAAACCATTCAATTTGAATTAGACAAAAAAGGCGGAAAAATCAAGAGTGAAGCAGGAATGATGGTAGACAAAGCAGCTATTATGCTACCAGAAGAACCAAGAGAATTTTCAATAGATGATACCTTCACCATGTTCTTAAAAGAAGAAGGAAAAGACTTGCCATACTTTGCAACCAAAATAGCTAACATCACAAAAGTTCAAAAATGAGACAGTGGGGACAGTGCTTATGTGTCTCATATTTGAGAAGGAGTGTCCCCTAAATCCCGCAACAGAAAGGAAAAATAGAAAATGATAAAGATAGAAAATCTAAAAAAGAAATTTGTTACTTACAAAAACAAGAAAGAAAAAGAAGAGTTTTATGCTAACAATGGGATTAGCTTTGAAGCAAAAGATGGTGAGATTATAGGAATTCTTCGGGCCAAATGGAGCAGGAAAGACAACGCTTTTGAGAATGATAGCAGGAATTTTAGAACCTACAGAAGGTAAAATCAATTTTGATGGAATGACCTATCAAGAAAATGAAATTGAAATCAAACAAAAAATAGCATATCTTTCTGGAAATACAAAGTTATATGATACATTATCAACATATGAGTTATTAAAAATGTGTAGCGATATTTATAAGGTACCAGAAGAAAAAGCAAAAGAAAGAATTCAAGAGTTGTCTAAAATTTTAAATTTAGAAGGTTTTTTATACAATAAAATTGCCAATTTATCAACAGGGCAAACGCAAAGAGTTAACATTGCAAGATGTTTAGTTCACAATCCTAAATATTACATATTAGATGAAGCAACAACTGGACTAGATATTATCTCTAGCCAAATTATATTAGATTTTATGAAGCAAGAAAAGCAAAAAGGAAAGACAATTTTATATTCCACCCATTATATGGAAGAAGCGGAAAATATTTGTGATAAAGTAATTATGATAAATAAAGGAACTGTAATAAAAAAGGGAACACCAGAGGAAATAAAGAAAGACACCAATACAACGAATTTAAGAGATGCATTTTTTGCTATGATAGGAGGTGTTTCAAATGAAGAGTAATTTATGGAACATTTTAAGAAAAGAGTTAAGAGAATTATTTCGTGACAAAAAATCGTTAGCTATGATGTTAGTAATCCCTATTTTTATTCCTTTATTAATTATAGGAATGTCAGCTTTATTTGAAGCACAAATGAACAAAGAAGTAGAAGAATACAATAAAATTGGAATTGCTTATGAAATGACAGAAGAAGAAAAAATGATAGCTGAGGAAATGAAAATTGAAGTTACAAAAGGAACAGAAGAGGAATTAAAACAAAAATACGAAAAAGAAGAAATCAATTTATATGTAACTAAAAATGATAAAACGTATACCATTAATACGAATGGATCAGAAGATAGTGCTTATGCACAAGAGTTAGTAACAAAATATTTAGAGACTTATAAACAATATTTACAACAACAATATTTGCAAGCAAATCATATTGATAGTAGTGAAGTTTTTGAAATCATAAACATAGAAGAGAAAGTGGAAGAAAAAGAGAATTTCTTTGTAAACTATATTAAGAACTATGGATTTTTATTTATTATTATGGCAATCACGGTTTCTGCAACTTATCCTTCTACTGATACAACAGCAGGAGAAAAAGAAAGAGGAACATTAGAAACTTTATTAACATTTCCAATTAAAAGTAAAGATATTATCTTAGGAAAATTCTTGGGAGTATCGATTTCTTCTATGATAACAGGAATGATTAGTTTAGTATTATCTGTTATATCACTAATAATTGCACAAGACATGTTTACGATTTATGAAGGAATTGATATTATGTATGAGCCAATGGCTATTCTATTTGCCATAGTTGTTATTGTTGCTTATTCTTTCTTCATCAGTGGACTATGTATTGCGATTGCAAGTAAATCTAAGACATTTAAGGAAGCGCAAAGTGCATTAACACCATTAACATTTATATCATTCTTTCCAGGGATGATAGCTTTTATGACAGAACTTTCAACAACGCCATTATTTGCTATCATACCATTTTTAAATTACACAATGATATTCACAGATATTACAAATGGAAAGATTGATTATTTGAACATTGCTTTAATGTTAGTATCAACGATTATTTATATTAGCATTGTGCTTAGATTAATTATTAAACAGTACAAATCAGAGAATGTTTTGTTTTCAAAATAGCAAGGAGAAGGAAAAATATGTTTAATGGTTTTTTTTGTAATATAAATTACACAGAAGATATAAAACAAGAATTTTTAAGAAATGGGGAGCAAACATTAGCTGATGAAAAGATTTCTAATACAGCCAATAAAATCCAAGGAACTAATGATTCAACAATAGTAATAAACAGAATACTATATTGGATGCAAAATAATTTGAAACGCAAAAATGATAATAGCATAAAATTTGCAAGAACAGCTTCACAAATTATGAATAGTGGAATATATACTGGTTGTAGTGATTTTGCTCTACTATTTGAATCCATAGCCAGAGAAAAAGGAATCCCTACTATTCACCTACAAACGGTTAAAAAAAGGTTTGTAGAGGATTTACAAAATAATATTCAGACTGCTACTAAAGGACATCATTTTTGTGAATGTTGTATTAATAATAAATGGATTTTAATAGACCCATTAGGAAACAAAATATTGAAAGATTATGACAATACAGATTTTAATTTGGGACAGTATTATGTTTTTTCAAAAAGTACAGATGTATTTGAAACAGGAATAAAGAATATAAGAGAAAATAATAATTTGATTAGAGAATTATTTTTAGAATTCGATACTAGAAATTTTCATCATGCAAATGTAAATATAGAAATTACTAGAGAATAAGCAGATGTGGTTTTCCTCCAACAAAAAGACACTTTATGGCAAACGCTTAAAATTCACAGACCAAAAATTGACAAACAAGTTAAAACATGTTAAAATGAATAGTATGCTTACAGAAGCAAAACCAAAAGCCAACACGAACCAAGTGTTGTCTTTTTAAATGGAAACACAATAAAAAGAAAAAAGGAGGAAGAAAGAATGGAAAAAGAAGAAAACATACTAGGAACTGAAAAAATAGGGAAACTAATCAAAAAATTCTCAATTCCTTGTATCATATCATTATTAGTAAACTCGCTATACAACATAGTAGACCAAATCTTCATAGGACAAGGAGTTGGCTATTTAGGAAATGGAGCAACCAATGTAGTATTTCCTATTACCATGATATGTCTAGCATTTGCTTTAATGTTAGGAGATGGAGCCTCTAGTTATTTAAGCTTAAAATTAGGAGAGAAGAAAAAAGAAGAAGCAGCAAAAGGAGTAGGAAATGGTATTCTATTGGCAACCATAATATCTATTTCATTATGCATAGTAAGCTTAATTTTCTTACCACAACTTTTAAATTTATTTGGTTGTACTGACAACTTAAGAGAATACGCATTAAAATATGGAAAAATTATTGTAATGGGAATTCCATTTATGATGATAGGAACCTCATTAAATTCTATCATTAGAGCAGACGGAAGTCCTAAATATTCTATGATGAGTATGGTAGCAGGAGCGGTTTTAAATACCATATTAGACCCAATTTTTATTTTTATATTCAAAATGGGAGTGGAAGGAGCAGCGATTGCAACAGTATTTAGTCAATTTGTAACATTTGCTTTAAATGCCATGTATATCAAGAAATTCAAATCAATTGAAATCAACAAAGAAACCTTAAAACTAAAAGCAAGTGTAGGAAAGAAAGTAGCGGCTTTGGGAATTAGCAGTTTTATTACACAAATGAGTTTTGTTGTAGTAGTAGCATTTGAAAACAATTTATTAGCAAAATATGGGGCAGAATCAAAATTTGGTTCCGAAATTCCAATTACTGTACTTCGGAATTGTAATGAAAATTAGCCAAATTTTGAATAGCATTATAATTGGTATTGCTGCAGGTTCACAACCAATTTTTGGTTATAACTATGGAGCAAGAAAATTTGATAGAGTAAAATCCGCCTTAAAAAGAGTATTAGGATTAAGTTTGATTATTAGCACAATAGCATTTATTTTATTCCAAACCATACCAGACAAATTAATTGTTATATTTGGTAGTGGTGATGAAAATTACATGGAATTTGCTTGTTTATCTTTTAGAATTTACTTATTATTATGTATTTGTAATGGAATTCAAATTCCATCTGGTATTTTCTTCCAAGCGATTGGGAAAAGTATCAAAAGTGCTATGTTATCCTTATCTAGACAAATCTTATTTCTAATACCAGCATTGGTAACATTAGGAAACCTATTTGGAATTATGGGGATTTTATATGCTGGACCAGTAGCAGACGGATTAGCATTTGTGATTGCAGGAATATTATTAATACTAGAAGTAAAACACTTAAAACAAGGAAATGGAAAAAGTCAAGCATTGGTAGACGATACAAGTACTGACAATCAATTAGACAAGCAAATTGTGGTAACCTTATCAAGAGAATATGGTTCAGGTGGAAGATATATAGGAAGACTAATTGCAGATAAATTAGGAATTAAATTTTATGATAAAGACTTTATTGTTGAAGTTGCAAAAGAAACTGGATTATCAGAAGAATACATTGAAAACCAAGAACAAAAAAGAGGTATTTTAGCAGGATTGAATAATGGATATTATGTAGGACTAGACAATAGTGATGAGTTATTTATCAAAGAAGCAGAGTTAATCAAAAAAGTAGCCAACAAAGAGTCTTGTGTTATCATAGGAAGATGTGCAGATTTCATTTTACAAGGCAAAGAAAACGTTATCAAAGTATTTGTGTACAGTGATAAAGAAAATAAAATCAAAAGAGCCACAGAAATATATGGACTAAATAAAACAAAGGCAGAAAAGGAAATCAAGAGAATTGATAAACTAAGAGCAAATCATTACAAACACTATACAGAAAAGGATTGGAACAACCATAGCAACTATGATATTTGCATTAATAGTGATACTTTAGGAGTGGAAAAATCAGCAGAATTAATTTGTAATATAGTAAAAGAAAAATGTAACACAATTGTAATATAATTGTAATATAAACAGTTTTCCTTGAAGGAGTAAGGTTAGAAAAATCTTACTCCTATTTTGTTGCAATTGCAACAAAAAGTTTTTATTTTTGTGATATAATTTCGATATCAAAAAAAGGAAAAACGAAAGGGGAAAAAAGTCGAATGAAAATTATCAAAAGAGATGGAACAATCGTTGATTATGATCCAGAGAAAATAAGAGTTGCCATTCAAAAAGCAAATGAAGAAGTAAGAGGAAGAGAAAAAATTTCAAAGGAGCAAATCAAAGAAATTATAAAATACATTGAAGAACTTCAAAAACCAAGAATTTTAGTAGAAGATATTCAAGATATCATTGAAGAAAAATTAATGGAATTTGATAAATACCAATTAGCAAAAAAATACATTACCTATCGTTATACAAGAGAATTAGTTAGAAAATCTAACACAACAGACCAATCTATTAAAGAGCTAATTGAAGGAGAAAGTGAATATTGGAATAATGAAAATTCTAACAAAAATGCGAAAGTAGTTACCACCCAAAGAGATTACTTAGCAGGAATTACTAGTACTGATATCACAAGAAGATTTTTATTATCAGAAGATATCGTAAAAGCACATGACGAAGGAATTATCCATTTCCATGATGCAGATTACTTTGCACAAAATGCTTTGCATAACTGTGAATTAATCAACTTAGAAGACATGTTACAAAATGGAACCATTATTAACGGTGTTATGATAGAAAAACCACATAGATTTATTACAGCAGCAACTATTGCTACACAAATTATATTAGCTGTAACAAGCTCAAGCTATGGTGGAGCAACTATAACATTAAGTCACTTAGCACCATTTGTTAGAGATAGTTTCAATCAATATGTAAAAAGATATAAACAAAGAGGATTAAACGAAGAAACTTGTAAAAAATATGCAAAACAAGATACCAGAAAAGAAATTGCAGACGGAGTACAAACCTTCAATTATCAAGTAAACTCTATGACCAATACCAATGGGCAAGCACCATTCTTATCTGTATGTATGTACTTAGGAGAAACAGAAGAATACAAAGATGAGTTAGCCATGATTATTGAAGAATTCTTAAACCAAAGAATTCTAGGTTTCAAAAATGAAAAAGGTGTTTATATCACACCAGCCTTCCCAAAACTTCTTTATGTATTAGAAGAAGACAACATCAAAGAAGGAAACAAATATTGGTATCTAACAGAGCTAGCAGCAAAATGTACTGCTAAAAGAATGGTACCAGATTACATATCTGAAAAGAAAATGAAAGAATTGAAAAAAGATAAATATGGTAATGGAAATTGCTATCCTTGTATGGGATGTCGTTCTTTCTTAACACCTTGGACAACAGAAGGAAATCCTTCTAAAGCGAAAAATTATAAAGAAGGCGAATCAAAATACTATGGAAGATTTAATCAAGGTGTTGTTACAATAAACTTAGTAGATGTTGCCTTATCTTCTAATAAAGATGAAGAACTATTCTGGAAAATTTATGAAGAAAGACTAGAATTATGTCATAAAGCATTACAAGCAAGACATCAAAGATTAAGCAAGGCGACAAGTGATATTGCGCCAATTCTATGGCAACATGGAGCATTAGCAAGATTAGACAAAGGAGAAAGCATTCACAAATTATTACATGATGGTTATTCAACTATTTCTTTAGGATATGCAGGACTATATGAATGTGTAAAATATATGACAGGACGTAGCCATACAGATAATGGAAATGGAAAAGAATTTGCTTTAAAAGTAATGCAAAAAATGAATGACAAATGTAAAGAATGGAAAGAAGCAGAAAACATGGATTACAGTGTTTATGGAACACCAATCGAATCAACTACTTACAAATTTGCAAAATGTCTAAAAGATAGATTTGGAGTAATTGACGGAATTACAGATAAAGACTATATTACCAACTCTTACCATGTACCAGTATTTGAAGAAATTGACGCTTTCTCTAAACTAAAATTAGAAAGTGAATTCCAACAATTAAGCCCTGGTGGAGCAATTTCTTACATTGAAACACCAAACTTACAAAATAACATCGAAGCCGTTCTAGAAGTAATGAAATTTATTTATGACAATATCATGTATGCAGAACTAAATACAAAATCTGATTATTGCCAAGAATGTGGTTTCGAAGGTGAAATTTTAATTGACGATAAGTTAGAGTGGTATTGCCCAGAATGTGGTAATAGAAATCATGATACATTAAATGTAGCTAGAAGAACTTGTGGTTACATTGGAAGTAATTTCTGGAATAAGGGTAGAACACAAGAGATTAAGGAAAGGGTACTTCATATTGATAATAAGGATGACGAATAAACGAAAGGAACAAACAAAATGAGATATAATAAAATACGAAAAATGGATATAGCAGATGGACCAGGAGTTAGAGTATCAATTTTTATGCAAGGTTGTACATTTAATTGTGAAAATTGCTTTAATAAAGATACACATGATTTTAATGGAGGAAAAGAATTTACACAAGATACCATCAATCGAGTTTTAGAATTAAGCGAAAATGAAAATATACAAGGACTATCTATCTTAGGAGGAGAGCCAATGCATCCTAAGAATATAGAAGGAACAACGGCTTTGGCAAAGGCTTTTAAGGAAAAATTTCCAGATAAAACAATATGGTCTTGGACCGGTTTCTCTTTTGATAAAGATTTAAAAGATAAAGAGGTTTCAAAATATATTGATGTTTTAGTAGATGGACAATATGTAGAGGCATTAAGAAATCCAAAACTTAAGTATGCAGGTTCTTCTAACCAAAGAGTGATTGATGTACAAGAAAGCTTAAAAGAAGATAAAATTATCTTATGGGAGTAAGAAAAAAAGAAAGCACTTTTGCAGGTGTTTTCTTTTTTGGCAGAGAATGAAATTTGCATTTTTTTGCAAAAAGTAGTATAATAATGGTATATAGCTAAGCGCTATGGTAGACATTTCCTCGCTTTTACAGGAGGACACGATAACAATATGAATTATAATAGGAGGATAAATTTATGAAACAGAAATTATTTTTTATGGAGCTTTTAATGTACATCTTAGGAGGAACATCATCCATAGCTTTATTTAAAGCATTGGTTGATCAGAGCATTTTATTTGCTGCAATCGGCGTTGTTCTTGTTGTTGCATTTGCGGTATGCTTTATAGTATACGGAAGAGAAGAACGCAAAATAACGAGTGAAATGTAGTTTTGTTTCAAGCGAAAACACAGTGTATACTGTGTTTTTTGCTTTTTATAGAAATAAAATTAAATTCCTATACTAAAAAAGAAGTGGTATTAGGAAAATATATACTAGTAATTAGTGGTACAGTAATAGGTGCAATTTTAGGAAGTTTAGCAAGTATAATTTTAACACTTGTTATGAAAACACAACTTCCTAATTTATTGGAATTACTTGAATTAGCAATTGGAAGTGTATTTGGAATAGGAATAGTAGAAGCCATTCAAATACCATTTATTTATAAATATGGAGCTGAAAAAGGAAGAATTCAAATTTTTATTGCAATAGCAGTAATAGCTATAATAAGTATGTATTTTATTTCTTACACGATAGCTTATAAAATTTACAGTAAAAAAGAAATTGCTTAAAAGTGTTGACTTTATAGGGGTGCTAAGATATATAATATAAGAAAAGGAGAAAAGAAAAATGGCAGTTAAAATAATATATTTTGTACATGGTACAACAACTGATAATTTAGAACACAAATCAACAGGATGGATTCCTGGCGAATTGAGTGAAAAAGGAATTAAGCAAAGTATTGAACTAAAAGAGCAAATTGATATAAATGATATTGATATAGTGATTTCATCAGATTTAAAGAGAGCAATTGATTCAGCTAATTATACTTTTGAAGATGAAAAAGTGATATTACATGATAAAAGAATTAGAGAATGTAATTATGGCGATTTGAATGGAAAAGATACATCACTGGTTAAATACGAAGAACATATTGATATCCCATTTCCAAATGGAGAATCTCTAAAAGAAGTGGAAAGCAGAGTTCGAGATTTTTGTAAGTATCTATTGGATAATTATGAGGGGAAAACAGTGGCATTGGTTGCACATAAGGCACCTCAATTGGCTTTAGAAGTGATTACTAAGAATATTACTTGGGAAGAAGCGGTTGAAAAAGATTGGAGAAAAACAAAATCTTGGCAACCTGGTTGGCAATATACAATATAAAGGAGAAAAAAATATTATGGAAGCTACTATAAAAAGTATAGAACGAAAGAAAATACTAAATAGACAATATTTTAAAATAGTAATAGAAAGTTCAGGAAGAGAGTATGTGGTATCAAATCCATTATTAAGCGACCCTATCAATTTTAGAAAGCAGGTCTTTGGCATACTAACTGCTTGCAACTGTTATGATATTATGAGACTAGGAGGGAGAGAAATTCCAATTCCACAAAAGGCTATAGGATATTATATAGAAGGCAGAGGCTATAAAATTTTTGAAAACGATAAAGGACAATGGTTTTCTTTTCATGAAAATACAGGAAAGTATTCCTGCGAAAAAGCAGATGAACATACAAAACAGTTAATAAAAAAAGCAGAAGAATATAATATTAGTAATGTTACTAAAGCAAAAGGAACCATAGAGAGTATAAAATCTACAAGTGGTGTTTTCCAGATGTTATTTCAAAGTGAAGAAGGACTTAGTTCATTTTTGACAACAGGACAAGTATATTGGGGATTCGGTAATCCTATCAATATTGGAAACAATGCAACTGAAAGTCAAAAGTTAGAAGCAGCAAAAATGTTTACGAGTTTTATTACATCCTTAATGGATTTTTATGGAGAAAATGATTTACTAAAACTGGGTGGAGAAATTGAAACATATCCAAAAGTAGAAATAGCATTAAATCATAGTAATAAAATAAAGTCCATTATCAATCCTAGCACAGGATTAGGAATTGGAATTGGGCAAAGCTATGAGATGTTTGATACTTCTAATGTACATGAAAAAGGAGAATAAGATATGAGCAAATATGAACCATTATGGGAATACTTAAAAAATAATGGAAAGCAAAGTTATAAATTATCCTATAAAGAAATAAAAGATATTTTAGGATTTGAGATAGACCATTCATTTTTAACTTATAAAAAAGAAGCCAAAGAATATGGCTATGAAGTTGGGAAAATAGCAATGAAAGAGAAAATGGTCAACTTTAATAAGACATAATTAAAAGTTATAATTTCAATAAAAAGGTTTATAATAGAAAAAGGAGGCAATCGAAAAGATGAAAAAAATATATATCATATTAACCCATACAGGAACCAATCTATCAAAACTAATAAAAAGCTATACCAAAGATGAATTCTCGCATGTGTCGATTGCATTAGACCCTGAATTAAAGCAGATGTATAGCTTTGGAAGATTAAATCCATACAATCCATTTTGGGCAGGATTTGTACACGAAGAAATTGATAATGGAACATTTAAAAGATTTTATATGACAAAAACAAGAATTTATTCTTTAGAAGTTACAGAAGAGCAATATCAAAAAATAAAAAATGCCATTCAAGAAATCGAAAAAGAAAAAAAGCAATATACCTTTAATATATTAGGATTATTTGCAGCAGGATTTCATAAAAAAATAGCGATGAAAAAATCATTTTATTGTGCTGAATTTGTAAAGCATGTAATAGATCAAGCTGAAATCAAAACAGAACTACCAGAAGTAGCCAAACCAGAAGATTTTAAGAAAATAAAAAATTTACAAGAAATATATAGTGGATTTTTAAGAAAATATAAACCAGAATAAAAAGTCATTTTCTATTAATGAGATGACTTTTTATTTTTATTAGAAGGAGTGGTCAACTAATTGACAAAGTATAATGGTAGTGATAATCTAGTATCAAATACTAGATAGGAGGAAAATATGGAAGGAATAAAAATAGGAAATAAGCAATCCAAATACCCTATTATTCAAGGCGGAATGGGAGTTGGAGTATCATTGCATAAATTAGCAGGAACTGTTAGCAAAGAAGGAGGAATTGGAGTTATTTCTATGGCAGACATAGGATATCAAGAGCCAGATTTTAATAAAAATCCGATGCAAGCCAATCTAAGGGCAATTGAAAAAGAAATAAAAATGGCAAGAGAAATAGCAGGAAAAGGAAAAATACTAGGTGCTAATATTATGGTAGCATTAAATAATTATAAGGAAATTGTAAAAGAGTGCGTCAAAAATAAAATTGATTTAATCATTTCTGGTGCTGGAATTCCAAAAGAATTGCCAGAATATGTAAAGGGTTCTACTACCAAAATAGCTCCAATTGTATCTTCACTTAGATGTTGCAAACTAATTGTAAAGCATTGGATAAAAAAGTACAATTATGTTCCAGATATGATAGTAATTGAAGGACCAGAAGCAGGAGGACATTTAGGGTTCAAAGTAGAAGAACTACAAGAAAATAAGAAACCAAAATTAAAACAAATTACAAAAGAAGTAGTAGAATATATAAAAGAAGTAGAAAAAGAAACCAAAAGAGAAATACCAGTTATTGCAGCAGGGGGAATATGGGATAAACAAGATATTGAAAAGTTTTTGAGCATAGGAGCAACAGGAGTACAAATGGCGACTAGATTTGTACCAACTTATGAGTGTGATGCCTCAGAAGAATTCAAAAAAGCATATATTAACGCTAAAACAGAAGATATTAAAATTATTCATAGTCCAGTAGGAATGCCAGGAAGAGCAATCTATAATAATTTTATCAAGCAAACAGAGAAAGAAAAGTGTAAAATAGAAAAATGTTATCAATGTATTCGAACCTGTAAAGTAGCAGATACACCATATTGTATAACAAAAGCCCTCATTAATGCTGTAAAGGGAAATATAGAAAAAGCATTAATATTTTGTGGTAGCAATGTCGGCAGAGCAAAAGAAATAATTTCAGTACATCAATTAATGAAAGAACTTACGAACTAAAAAATTCAAACCTTACAGATTTGTAAGGTTTTTTTTATGATATTTGTGCTATAATATCAATAACAAAAAGGAGAAGTGAAAAAATGTCAAAAATATTAATTGTAGAAGATGATGAGAAATTAAGAGATGAGTTAGAGATTTTCTTAAATCATAATGGGTATCAGGCGAATTCATTAAAAAAGTTTGACAATACCATACAAAATATTTTAGAAGAAAGGCCAGATTTACTTTTACTGGACATTAATTTGCCAAATACAGATGGAGAGTATATTTGTAAGGAGATTAGAAAGCAATCTAGTTTGCCAATTATTATTATAACAAGTAGAGATAATGAAATTGATGAGTTACTCAGCATCAATTATGGAGCTGACCATTACATCACGAAACCTTTTAATATTCAAATTTTGTTAGCTAAAATTGCTTCTTTGCTCCGAAGAACAAATTTAGAGGTAAGTAATTTCGAAAAGATAGATTGCAAGGACTTTATTCTAAACATTAACAAAAGTACAATTGAAAACAATAGCAAAGCAATTGAGTTAACGAAAAATGAACTGAGAATTTTGAAATATTTAGTGCAAAATCGAGGGAAAATTGTTTCTAGGGAAGATATTATGGAATGCCTATGGGATAGTGAAAGCTTTATTGATGACAATACATTAACAGTAAATATCACGAGATTAAGAAATAAGTTAGATGAACTAAATCTAAAGGAACTTCTAGAAACAAAAAGAGGACAAGGATATCTATTAAAATAGTAAGGAGAGTATAATGCAATTTAAAAGTTTTTTAAAAGACAAGTTATTAACAATAAGTTTACTAATATTTGGAATTATAACCATAGAGATATTTTTAATCATTTATCCATTTGGGAATTTTATTAAAATTTATATTCCTCTAGTTATATTAGGATTTTACTTTATTAGTATTATGATAGAATATTTCCATAAAAAATCATTTTATGAAAAGGTGTTTCAAACCCTAAATCAATTGGAAGAAAAATATCTAGTAACAGAGTTAATAAAAGAACCAGATTTTATAGAAGGAAAGGCATTACAAGAAATCTTACAAGAAGTTAATAAAGCAATGTTAGAACATGTTAATCAATACAAATATGTAACAGAAGACTACAAAGAATATATTGAACTATGGATTCACGAAATCAAATTGCCATTAACAGCTAGTAAATTAATCATAGAGAACAATAAAAATACAATCACCAAAAACATTGATGAAGAATTAGACAAAGTAGAAAATTATATAGAACAAGCGTTATTTTATGCAAGAAGTAACACCGTAGAAAAAGATTACTATATTAAAAAATGTGTACTAAAAGAAATGGTTAATGAGTGTATTAAGAAAAACAAAAATATACTCATTCAAGAAAAAATAAGCATGAAATTACACGATTTAGACATAGAAGTTAATACAGATAGCAAATGGATTATTTTTATTTTAAACCAGTTAATTCAAAATAGCGTAAAATACCAAAAGCAAGAAGAAAATTCAAAAATTGAGATATATGCTAAGCAAGGGAAAGAAAATGTTATTTTATATATTAAGGATAATGGCATGGGAATTAAAAAAGGAGAAATTACAAGAGTTTTTGAAAAAGGTTTTACAGGGACGAATGGAAGATTGCTAAATAAAAAATCAACTGGGATTGGTCTATATTTGTGCAGAAAGTTATGTAATAAATTAGGAATAGCAATTGAATTAAATTCCGTACAAAATAAAGGTACAGAAATACGATTAGTGTTCCCCAAAAGCAGTTATATGAATATTAAATAATACTGTGAAATGCCTAACAAAAAGGCATTTTTTAGTGCCTTACAAAAATGTAAGAAAAATGTAAGCAAAATCGATGTTACTTTAGAGAAAAATACTTTATACTTAATGTAAGAATAAAGCAAATGGTCAAGTTGTGCCTGTCCCAAATTACGACAAAGTGTCTGGTTTGGTGCCTGTCCCAAATTACGACAAAGTGTCCACCTTTGTGCCTGTCCCAGTTTGACCATCGGCAAGAAAAGAAAGGAGTTTTTATTTATGGAGAAAGTATTAGAAGTAAAAAACATAGAAAAATACTATGGAAATAAATCAAATCTAACAAAAGCAATTGATAATATTAGTTTTGATGTTCCAAAAGGAGAGTTCGTTGGAATTATGGGAGCAAGTGGCTCTGGAAAGACTACTTTATTAAATTGTATTTCAACAATTGATAAGGTAACGGCAGGTCACATTGTGATTAACGGAAAAGATATTACTAGATTGAAAGGCAATCATCTAAATAAATTTAGAAGAGAGGAATTAGGTTTTATTTTTCAGGATTTTAATTTGTTAGACACTTTGACAGCTTATGAAAATATTGCTTTAGCATTAACAATTCAAAAAGTAAATACAAAGGAGATAGATAAAAGAGTAAATGATATTGCTCAAAAATTAGAGATAACTCAAATATTGAATAAATATCCATATCAAGTGTCAGGAGGACAAAAACAAAGGATTGCGTCAGCAAGAGCTATTATTACCAATCCCAAATTGGTTTTAGCAGACGAACCAACAGGTGCTTTAGATAGTAAATCAGCTAGACAATTGTTAGACAATTTTGAAACATTAAATCAAAAAATGAATGCTACTATCTTAATGGTTACCCATGATGCCTTTACCGCTTCTTATGCCAACCGAATTTTATTTATAAAAGATGGAAAGATTTTTAATGAAATTGTAAAAGGAAATGACACAAGAAAGCAATTTTTTGAAAAAATAATAGAGGTACAAACACTTCTTGGAGGTGATTTAAACGATGTTATTTAAATTATCTTTTGAAAATATGAAAAAAAGCTTCAAAGACTACGCAATTTATTTCCTAACTTTAGTGTTAGGGGTAGCTATTTTCTATATGTTTAATTCATTAGATAGTCAAGAAGCCATGCTTACCGTATCAGAATCATCAAGAGAAATCATTAAATTGATGATAAGCTTGCTTGGCATGGTATCTGTTTTTGTAGCTGTTATATTAGGATTATTAATTGTATATGCGAATAACTTCCTAATTAACCGAAGGAAAAAAGAATTTGGAATTTACATGACACTTCGGAATGGGAAAAAGACAAATTTCTAAAATTATATTGATAGAAACCATATTAGTAGGAATTATATCACTAGCAATAGGAATAGTGGTAGGAGTATTTGCTTCTCAATTTATGTCCATTTTGATTTCTAAATTATTTGAAGCAGATATGAGCAAATTTACATTTGTATTTTCACGGAAATGCATGTATAAAAACCTGTGTATATTTTGCCATTATGTACATAGCAGTAGCTATTTTTAATACGATAACAATATCAAGATACAAATTAATCAACTTATTAACAGCTTTAAAGAAAAACGAAACCGTAAAAATTAAAAACCCGTTTTTATGTGTGATTATTTTTATCATAGCAAGCATTGTATTAGGATATGCCTATTGGAAGGTAACAGGAGGCGTACAAACAATGGACACAGCAGATAAAATGTTACCAGTTATCTTAATGGGAATCATATCTACCATTTTAATTTTTTGGTCATTGTCTCGGATTTATCTTAAATTTGATTAAATCCATGAAAAAGATATATTTAAAAGAAACCAACATGTTTGTATTAAGACAAATTAACAATAAAATCAATACCATGGTAATTAGCATGAGTGTTATTTGTTTAATGCTATTTATGACAATTTCTATTTTGTCTTCTAGTTTATCATTAAGAAATATGATGCAGAAAGATTTAAATGATATGACACCAGTTGATATTAATTTGTACAAAACTGCTAACCTACCAGAAAAAACAGTAAATGCCTATGGAAGAGAAATTACTTATACCAAAGAACAAATAGAAGATTCTAAAATAACAATACAAGAAATATTTAAAAAGAACGAATTAAATACAGATGTATTAAAAGATGTAGTAGAAATACCAATCTATGTAAATAACGACCTTACCTGGGAAAATTTTTTTGGAAATTCTTTTGAAAAAATAAAAGAACAATATCCTATGCTTGTTTATGGTACACCAGAAGAAATTGTAAAGATAAGTGATTATAATCGATTGGCAAACTTATATGGCATGAAACAATATGAATTAAAAGATGATGAATATATTGTGCTTTGTGAATTAGATAGCATGAAAAAATTAAGAAATGAAGTCATGGAAAAAGGAAGACCACTTACCATTGCGGGGAAAGAATACAAATCAAAATACCAAGACTGTCAAGAAGGATTTATTGTCATGTCGTCCAACCATACCAATACAGGAATTATAGTAGTACCAGACAATTGTCCTCTAGAAGAAGAAAATAAAGAACTAACTTTTTTAGCTGCTAATTTTAATGCAACAACAGAGGAAGAAAAGCAAGAAATACATAGAATGTTTACAAACGAAGATTCCTCTAGTTTTATACAGAAATTAGAAGAACAAGGAATTACAATTGATGGAATGAGTAAAATATCCATTGTAGAGTCAAGTATAGGGTTGGCAACTATTATAACTTTTATTGCTATCTATTTAGGAATTATCTTCTTAATTGCAAGTTCTGCTATTTTAGCTTTAAAACAATTAACAGAAAGCTCAGACAATCGACAAAGATATCTTATTTTAAGAAAAATTGGTTGTGATGAAAAGATGATAAACAAAGCATTATTTAGACAAATTGGTATATTTTTTGCCATGCCACTCATCTTAGCCATTATCCATTCTATTTTTGGGATTCAGTTTGTGTTAAGTATGATGGCAGGATTAGCAAAAGCAGAAGATTTATTGCCTTCAATTGTAACAACAGTTGCTATTATTGGTGTTGTCTATGGAGCCTATTTCTTGGCAACGTATTTAGGAAGTAAGAATATTATCAAGGAGGAAAACTAAAATGGAAATGTTAAAAGAAAAACTACCTATTATTATCATAACTATTATAGCAATAGCAATTGTAATAGGTGCTGTTAGTTTTTTCGAAGGTTATGAGGAAGTGTATTATACCCAAATTGATAATACCAAAATAGACAAATTAGCAACTTCAGATGAAATGAAATATCAATATATATTAGATAGCTATAATGAAAAAGGAAATAAAAAAGAAATAACTTTTAAAACAAGTAGAGAATTAAAAGAAGATGCTTATTTGTTATTAGAAATAAGAATGATGGGGGTTCATACGTGGAAAGAAGTACAATACAATGAACTTCCTGATAAAGTAAAAGTAAATTATAATAATTAAATAATACCACAGAAAGTAAGGTGGTTTTAAATGAAAACAATGAAAAGAATTATTTTTGTAGTAATATTAGTTTCTATCAGTATAGGATTGTTAGTAGTAGGAAATGGATATGATAATTACCAAGAAAAATTAGAACAAATACCTCTTACAAAAAAGATACAAACGATAGAACAAAAGAAGAATTATACCAAAATAGAAGAAGTACCAAAAATGTATATAAATGCAGTTATATCAGTAGAAGACCATCGTTTTTGGAAGCACAAAGGAATTGACTTAATTGCGATAGGAAGAGCAACGATAAATGATATAAAAGCAATGAAATTTGTAGAAGGTGGTAGTACTATCACACAACAATTAGCCAAAAATATATATTTTACACAAGAAAAGAAAATTACGAGAAAAATAGCAGAAGCTTTTATGGCTTTTAAAATAGAAAAGAGTTATAGCAAGAATAAAATATTAGAGTTATATTTGAATACGAGTTATTTTGGAGATGGTTACCAGACGGTAAAAGAAGCATGTAGACGGATATTTCAAAAAGGAGTTAAATGAAATGACAGATTATGAATGTATTTTATTAGCTGGTATTCCTAATGCTCCATCTGTATATGCACCAACTGTTAATCCGGATTTGGCAAAACAAAGGCAAAAACAAGTTATGAATAAGATGATTGAATATGGTTATTTAACAGAAAAAGAAGCGGATAGAATTATAAAGCAAAATAATTAGCAAACCAATTTTTGACAAATTGTATACATAATGATATAATACAGAAACAGTTACCCGTAGAAACATAAGACACATAAAATATATGTCTTAAAGAGTTGCACAAAGGAAAGGGGCAGATAATATGCAAAAACTTAGTAACTCAGAAATAACACCTGGACGACGGATAATTTTACCAGAAGACTGGCATGAAAAGGTTGTAGACTTTGGAAAACTTAAAAATCTCTCCTATGAATTTGAAGTAGAAGAGATTGTAAAGTCAAAATCCAACAAAGAAATCTATTATCTTTGCAAGCCACAAAACAAAGGAAAAGCAACCAAAATTGCACTAACGGAAAGTGCTATTAAGTACTTATTTGCACAAGAAGTACCAGACCAAAACATAGGTCTATCTTTTAAGGAATTTCTACCACTAGAAGATACACATATTCTAATAACGAATGTTAGAAATCCGAATGAAGTGGTACCAGGTATATTCCGCTTAGAAGCCGAACTGGTTGATTTAAAAGGAAAAAGTATAATCTCTTTGAATTTTAGAATTGATTATACAAATGGAAATGGATTTTCATCTGTAAGAATTTATAAGGATGGCATAAAAAAATCCACATGGAAGTTTTTATACAATGATGATATTTCATATATGAGTGAATATGAGCAAATGTTCAAAGATACCATGATTCATAAAATGTATGTAATGGCAAGTTGTAAAAAACTATCCAATTGGCTCCAAAAGGAAGGAGCAGAAGAACATGCTAAGCAACTGATGGAACGAGCTCAAATTCATGATAGCAGTAAAATTTGCTGTGCAGAAGAATTAAATGCTTTGTCAAGAATCATCCATGACAAGGAAAGCTTGCAGGACAGTTCAAAACAATTATCTCCTATTAAACGAGATTCCATTAAGCTTCACTGGAAACATAATACACATCATCCAGAGCATTTTAAAACAGCTATGGATATGAGCAAATTGGACATTATGGAGATGTGTTGTGATTGGCATGCTAGATCCACACAATATCATACAGATTTTCTAAGTTTCGTGCAGAAACGGCAAGAAGACCGGTTCCATTTTCCAGAGTGGATGTTTGCGGAAATTTGGCAGTATTGCAAAGTATTAGCTTCTGAAATTTAAGCAAGCAAAAGGACTACCTGTTTTAGGTAGTTCTTTTTGCATCTCAAAAGTATTGCCAAATTTTATAAATTTATACAAAAAGGGATTTTAAGGAACGTCCCTCTAATCCCTGCATATGATATAAAAAAAGTAAAAGGAGCGTGAAATAAATGCAAAATAAGCAAGTCATGAGAGCCAGAAAATATTTACAGCATTATGATGAAATAGTAAAGCAGATGGCAGACAAAATGTTATCACCAGAAATTACCAATAATATAACGATTAATTTTATTGAATGTATGATACCACACCATAAGGCTGCTATTTCTATGTCAGAAAATTTATTGAAATATACAACATACCTACCTTTGCAGGAAATTGCTAAAAACATCATTCAAATGCAAACAAAAGGAATAGAAGAAATGAAGGAGATAGCAAGAACTAGTTATGGTTTTCAAAATATGCCACAAGAAGTAAATAGCTATATGGATAAGTATTTTGAAATAACAAAAGACATGATAGAAAAAATGAAAAATGCACCAAAATTAATCTATATTAATTTGAATTTTACCAATGAAATGATACCACATCATGAAGGGGCTATTGCAATGTGTGAAAATCTACTTAATTATCGTATTGCTCCAGGACTAAAATCGATAGCTGATTCTATTATACAAGAACAAAGCAAAGGGGTCCAAGAATTAAAGCAAATCCAAAAAAGGTTATGCGGGGGAAGATAAGAAGTAACCAAAAAAGAAGTTCTCTCATACCATATACAAAAACGAGAGGAGAATTATGTATGGATTATGAATTAATGATGAATGGAAACGTAAAAATAGGACAAAAAGCACCAGATTTTGAAGGAATATCAACATTTGGAGAGATTAAACTAGAAGATTATAATGGAAAATGGCTTGTATTATTTTCCCATCCAGGAGATTTTACCCCAGTATGTACTACTGAGATGATTGCATTTACAAGGGCACATACATATTTTAAAGAATTAAATACAGAACTATTGGGGTTAAGTGTAGATAGCAACAGTTCACACTTGGCTTGGATGTATGATATTTATTGTAAAACAGGAATCAGAGTATCTTTCCCAATTTTAGCAGATAGGAATGGTCAAATTGCTAGAAAATATGGAATGATTGCAAATGATATCAGCAATACAGAGACCGTAAGAAATGTATTTATTATTGATGATAAGGGGAAAATAAGAACCATTCTAGTTTATCCCCTTAACATAGGGCGTTTTATTCCAGAAATTATAAGAATTGTGCAGGCTTTACAAACAGCAGATTGTAGCAATGGTTCTACAGCAGCTAATTGGATGCCAGGTCAACCAGTAATTGTACCACCACCAAAGACTTTTGCTGAATTAGAAGAAAGAAATAATGAAATTCAAAAAAATAGAAATGGAATCTCTTGGTATTTAGCTTTTAAAGAGCCGCCAGAAAAATGTATGAAAAACAAAGAAAAATGCAAAGAAATAGGAGAAAAAAAGAATAAACAAGAGAAAATGCAAGAAAAATAAAAGAAAATAAAAAGTGAAACCAAAAAAATAGCAAAATAGATTATTTGCTATTTTTTTGAAAGTAACGTATAATATTAACCATATTTAAAAGGAGAAAGAATATGGACAAAACAATTGGTTTTATTGGAAGTGGAAATATGGCAAGTGCAATGATGGGTGGAATTCTAAAAGCAAATTTAGTTTCATCCAATCAAGTTATTTGTTCTGATCCATCCAGAGCAAAATTAGAAGACTTACAAAGTCGTTATGGTGTTAGCATAACGACTAATAATTGTGAAGTAGCAAACAAAGCAGATATTTTGGTATTATCTGTAAAACCACAGTTTTATCCAGAGGTAATTAGAGAAATCAAGACAACTGTTAACGACAATACAATTATTGTCGTTATTGCTGCTGGACAAAAAATAGAAACAATCAAAAAATTATTTGAAAAAGATGTAAAAGTAGTTCGTGCAATGCCGAATACCCCCGCATTGGTAGGAGAAGGTATGGCAGCTTTAAGCCCATGCCCCATGGTACTACCCGAAGAACTAGATTTGATTTGTAATATTTTTAATAGTTTTGGAAAATGCGAAGTAATAGCAGAAAATCTAATGGATGTTGTAACAGGAGTAAGTGGTTCTTCTCCAGCTTTTATCTTCATGATAATAGAAGCAATGGCAGATGGAGCCGTATTAGAAGGAATGCCAAGAGAAAAAGCATATACATTTGCAGCACAAGCAGTATTAGGTTCTGCAAAAATGGTATTAGAAACAGGTAAACATCCTGCTCAGCTAAAAGACATGGTATGTTCTCCAGGAGGAACAACCATTGCAGGTGTATCTATTTTAGAAGAAAATGGAGTAAGAGCAAGTTTAATAAAAGCCATAGAAACAGCAACCAAAAAATCAAAAGATTTATCAAAATAATATTAGAAATCAAAAGTAGGAAATCGGGTAATATAAAAAACCAATTTTCTACTTTTATTTAATTTAGAAAATATAAAAAGGAAAGGAAACAAAAAATGGAAGAAATACAACAAAACTTTTGGGAGAATATAAAAGATAAGAAAAGAATTATAGTAAAAGTAGGGTCTTCTACTCTAACCCACAAAGATACAGGAAACTTAAATTATACACAATTAGAAAAATTAGTAAGAGCAATCAGCGATTTAAAAAATAGTGGAAAAGAAGTCATTTTAGTATCATCAGGAGCAGTAGCTTGTCGGAAGAGAAACTTTAAAGATAGGAACCAGACCAAAAACAATGGCAGAAAAACAAGCATGTGCAGCAATTGGACAGTGCAAATTAATGATGAATTATCATAAATTATTTGCTGAATATGGACAAATAGCTTCACAAGTGTTACTAACCAAATATAGTATTGACGAAGAGAACTCTTATGATAATGTAAAAAACACGTTTCAAGAATTACTAAAATACGGAAGTATTCCAATTGTAAACGAAAATGACGCCATAGCAACCGATGAAATTGAATTTGGAGAAAATGATACCTTATCTGCTATTGTAGCAGCTATCACAAAAGCAGATTTATTAATTTTATTAACCGATATTGATGGCTTATATACAGATGATCCTTTTCAAAATAAAAATGCCAAATTAATTGATGTGGTAACAAATGAGGTAAAACAAGAAGTTAGCAAAATGGCAAAAAAATCAAGTGATAGTGATGTGGGAACAGGAGGAATGTATACAAAAGTGCTAGCAGCTAATATTATAAATCCACTAGGAATTGATATGATGATTGCCAGTGGAAAAAATCCTAATATTCTAAATAAAATAATAAATGGGGAAAAGCATGGAACTTTATTTGTAGCAAGACAAGAAAGAGAAGAGGATATTAGAGATTATTTGGTTTCAAAATTAAGAAATAAGGAGTAGAAAAATGGAGAGTTTAGAAGAAATTGGAAAAAAAGTAAAAGAAACGACAAGCAAGCTGAACACAATGAGTAGTAAAGAAAAAAATGAATTATTACGAAAAGTAGCGCAAGAGATTGGCAATCATCAAAAAGAAATATTAGAAGCCAATCAAAAAGACATAGAAGAAGCCATAAAAAATGGCATGAAAGAAAGTTTAATTGACAGACTAAAATTAGACGAAGTTAGAATTTTAGATATGGCAAAGGGAATCGAAAAAATAGCAGATTTAAATGATCCAATAGGGGAAACAATAGAA
The DNA here is from genome assembly GCA_947426525.1 of uncultured Clostridium sp. Lineage (GTDB taxonomy): Bacteria > Bacillota > Clostridia > TANB77 > CAG-508 > CAG-269. The sequence goes on from CANEEJ010000008.1 coordinate 33,986, forward strand.
GGGAAGACATTAGAAAATGGATTGGAAATCTTAAAAAGAAGAGTTCCTTTAGGAGTGATTGCTATTATTTATGAATCTAGACCAAATGTTACCCTAGATGCTTTCGGGTTATGCTTTAAGACAGGAAATGCGGTTATATTAAGAGGTGGCTCTGACGCAATTCATACGAACATAGCAATTACCAATATCATAAAGAATACATTAACAAGCTTAGAAATCGATTCAAATTGTATTTGGTTATTAGAAGACACCTCAAGAGAAACAACCATACAATTAATGAAACTAAATCAATATGTAGATGTATTAATTCCTAGAGGGGGAGCTGGATTAATTAAAACGGTAGTAGAGAATAGCACCATACCAGTAATCGAAACAGGAACAGGAAATTGCCACATCTATGTAGACGAGTTTGCAGATTTAGAAATGGCACTTCCTATTATTGAAAATGCGAAAACACAAAGAACAGGAGTATGCAATGCTTGTGAATCTTTAGTGATTCATAAAGCAATTGCCAAACAATTTATTCCTATGTTAGTAGAAACTTTGGCTAAAAAGCAAGTCGAAATAAGGGGAGACAAAGAAGCATGTGAAATTTCAAATAAGATTCAATTAGCAACAGAAGAAGACTGGGGAACAGAATATCTAGACCTTATTCTATCACTAAAAATTGTAAATAATTTAGAAGAAGCCATTCAACATATCAATCAATATAGTACGAAACATTCTGAAAGCATTATTACAAAAAATTATGAAAATGCAAGAAAATTTTTAAATGAAATTGATAGTAGTTGTGTGTATGTTAATAGTTCAACCCGTTTTACCGATGGAGGAGAATTTGGATTAGGTGCTGAAATTGGTATTAGTACACAAAAATTGCATGCACGAGGACCAATGGGACTAAAAGAACTAACAACAACTAAATATGTGATTTATGGCAATGGACAAATTCGCTAATATTTTTGAAAAATTAGGACATACTAAACACATAGAAAGTATTTTTAGGAGGGATAAAATGGAAGCCAATCAAAAAATCAATTGTACGGTAGAAAGCTGTAAGTACAACAATCCTGAAAAGGCAAAATGTACTTTAGAAGCCATTCATGTAGCTCCAATCGAAAATATAAATACCCAAAAAGCAGATGAATCTATGTGTGCTAGTTACGAAAAGGAACAGCAATAAAAGAAAGAAGATACCATATAAACAATATGTAGTATCTTCTTCTTATTTTCTAATTAGGAATACTTGACAGATTAAAAAAATAGAAATACAATAACAAAAAAGAAGGAGGAAAGAAATATGTTAGTAACAACAAAAGAAATGTTTGAAAAATCAATGAAAGAAGGATATGCCATAGGAGCATTCAACGTTAATAATATGGAAATTATACAAGCCATTGTAGATGCAGCAGCAGAAAGTAAATCACCAGTTATCTTACAAGCTTCATCTAGTGCTATAAAATATGCAAGAATCAATTATCTAATGAAAATGGTAGAAGCAGCAGTAGAAGAACATCCAGAAGTACCAATCGCTATTCATTTAGACCATGGACCAGACTTTGAAACCGCTAAAATGTGTATTGATAGCGGATTTACCTCTGTTATGATAGATGGCTCAAAATATGATTTTGAAGAAAATATAGCATTAACCAAAAAAGTAGTAGACTATGCTCACAGCAAAGGTGTAGTAGTAGAAGCAGAACTTGGAAAATTAGCAGGAATTGAAGATGATGTCAATGTAGATGCAGCAGATGCTATGTATACAGACCCTGCTCAAGCACAAGAATTTGTAGAAAGAACAGGATGTGACTCTTTAGCTATTGCAATAGGAACTAGCCATGGAGCATACAAATTCAAAGGAGAAGCAAAATTAAGATTTGACATTTTAAAAGAAATCAAAGAAAGAATACCAAACACACCAATTGTACTACATGGAGCATCAACGGTAATACCAGAATTAGTAGAAATGTGTAACCAATATGGAGGAGACATACCAGGAGCCAAAGGAGTACCAGATGAAATATTACATGAAGCAAGTATATCAGGCGTATCAAAAATCAATGTAGACACAGACTTAAGATTAGCCATGACAGGAGGAATTAGAAAAGTATTTGCAGAAGAGCCAAACGCATTTGACCCAAGAAAATATTTAACACCTGCAAGAGAACTAATCAAAGAAACTGTAAAACACAAAATGACAGAAGTATTCGGCTCAAGCAACAGAATTTAATGAGACGGTGGGGACAGGTCTTAACTGTCTCATTTTTATATTTTAGGTAAAATTTAGCTTATCAAAAAATAAAAAATGAGACAGTTAAGACCTGTCCCCACCGTCTCAAAAATTGTTTTTTAAGTTAATAGCAATTTGTTTTTGAGCGTCTTTTTTGGCTAAGTCTTGACGCTTATCATAAAGTTTTTTTCCTTTCCCAATACCTAAATCTACTTTAACACGACTTCCTTTAAAGTAAAGACTAATAGGAACTAGGCTATATCCCTTTTGCTTAGTTAGCCCAATTAATTTATAAATTTCCTTTTTATGTAATAATAATTTTCTGTCACGTAGGGGATCTTTATTAAAGATATTTCCATGTTCGTAAGGACTGATATGCATGCCACAGATAAAGACTTCTCCATTTTTAATATAAGCATAACAGTCTTTTAGATTGACTTTTCCAGCTCGAATAGATTTGATTTCTGTGCCAGATAAAACAATTCCTACTTCCATTTTGTTTTCTATATTATAATTATGATGAGCAGTTGGGTTTTTAGCAATTAATTTTGTATTCATTTAACATTACCTCGATTTTAAATTTTATTTATTATAACATATAAATTCTTATACAACAAGAAAAAGTTGATAAAAGGGATAAACCTTTTACCAACCTTAAAATTAATCTCTTCCGTTATAGTCAGAAGAACGAAGTTGCATTGAATAATACCAAACTAAAGCTACGATTGCGATGGCAGCAATACCAATAATAAGCCAAGTCCATGCAGTTGCATTCATTCCCATAAAAGTAGTATCTGTTGCAGCAGTTCTAGTTGCTGTATAATTGTTATTATCAGGATTTGTTCTAGTAGCATGATCTCTATTGTCATTTGTTGTGGCATTCATAACAGCATTTCCTACATTATTAGCACCTTGTTCCATTTTACCAGTAGCGTCTTTAGAAGCATTTGAAATATCTCTAGCAGCATCTTCTACAGCATTTTCAGCACCACCAACTACATTTCTAACACCATCAGCAGCATCTTGTAAACCATTGTTAGCAAAGCATACAGAGAATGAAAAAATTCCAATGATAAGAATAATGCTAGCAATTAATAATTTTCTGTACATAAAATTATCCTCCTATTCAAAATTTCTATGAAGCTTATTAGTTTTCATAAGTAAATATGAAAATTAAACACTACTATTAGTATTAAAAAAAATCAGAAAATTATACATTTAAAAAATATCAAAAAAACTCCCAAAAATGAGAGTTTTTAACATTTTTTATTTATGTAATCGAATTAAAATAGCGATAGCTAATAAGATTAGAAGAATACCAATTACAATTAATAAGATATTAAGAATGGTTCCTATTTCTAATCCAGAATTTGAAGTTGAGTTAACATTGCTAACAGTAGTTGGTGTACTGATTGGTTCATTATTAGAAGTATTAGTGCTAGAAGTGTTGGCATTAGAATTGGTATTAGAACTATTTGTGGTAGTATTGCTATCATCATCATTATTATCGTCATTGCTATTTGTATTTTCAGAAGATGAATTTGATGTGGAATTGCCGTCAATTTCTAAATCGTCTGTCATATCTAAATCCACTGCATAACAAAAATTGGCTCCTAATAAAAATGCAATTATAGTTAAAATTAAAATTATTTTTTTATTTTTCATCATAATCCTCCTATTTAAACCGTTTGGTTCAATCTTTTGTTCTTTAATATAATAACACAAAATATAAAAAAATGTCTAGTAAAAATTACAAATTCATGTAAAATTTACAAAACAGATTTCTTTTTTAAGGTGTAATTTCAAAAAAATGGTACATACTATAAAAAAGAAAGGATTGGTGATTAAAGATGATACAAATTAGACCTGTGTCAGATTTACAAAAGGATTATGATAATATTGAAAAAGAAATTCTTAATGGAGAACAAACGATGTATTTAACGAAAAATGGTTATGGTTCCATGGTTATGATGAGCTTAGAAAAGTATTCAAAACTAGCAGACAAGACAAGTGTTAATTTAGCAGAAACAAATAATGAGAAAAAAGAACATATAGAGATTATTTCAAGACCTAGAAAAGTAGTAGACGAAGATGATGAATAGGAACATTTTTAATCAATTGTAGTGTTACAATTGATGTGAAACAAAAGAAATAAAAATTGAATAAGTGATT
>CANEEJ010000009.1 GCA_947426525.1 uncultured Clostridium sp.
AAAATGCTAGCTACAAGATTTACATTCTACTATATTTATATTAAAACTTTATTTGCAGAAATGGTAGTAATTGCAGAAGCATATTTACATTCTACTATATTTATATTAAAACTATACCAAGAAGACCAAGAAAATAATATTGTAACAGATTTACATTCTACTATATTTATATTAAAACAGGTCCTACAAAATCACTTACAAATGCAGGAATTCCATCCTCATATCTGTCGATATATTAATTTTACTCTAAGAAAATTTAAACAAATTTTCTTAAAGTTATAAAAACATAACTATAGCACTAAAAATCGTATCTGTCATCTTTCTATGCTTTTTACTGGATAATACATCGACAGATAAAAAATTTCTACAAAAAATTAGAAGTTTTATCCTCCTCTATCATTCCTAAAAACTCTTTATCTAACCATCGTTGGCTTCGACTTTTAAAAACAATTACACTATCCTTATCATTACGAATATAACGATTCAATTCTGTTTTTAATTTTAACATTTGAGACTCTAATAATTCTCCTTCAAAAACAGAGTTTTGAATGTGTACTAGATATTTTTTACAAATCTTATAAACATTTCTTAATACTTTTTGTCCTTCTTTTTCTTCCAAATTAATATCATAAACTAAAATCACATACATATTACCACCACATTTTAAACCCTTCATACGGAATATCTTCTGTCAAATATTTTATTAACTTATAAATTTCTAATCTAATTAAATATTCATAGCTTACTTCTCTTTTTAAAGTTTTGTGCATAATTGTAGTTTGTAATCTACTATCAATTTGTTTTGTTATTTCTTTTCTTGCTTTGTCTTTTATATAGAGAAAATTTAAATTCTTCTCAAAATCTTTTTCTGTAATTTGTTTCTTGTTTAACATTGAAAAAATTAATCTATCTGCAATGATTGGCTTAAATATCTCTGCAATATCCAGACATAAGGAAAATCTTCTTTCAGATGGCTCATGTAGATAACTAATAGTAGGATTTAATTGTGTTTTATAAATCTCGCTTAAACATCTTGTATAAATTATTGTGTTCACATAAGAAATCAAAGAATTGATGGCATTATCTGGTGGATTTTTCACTCTTTTTTCGAATCCAATATCTTGATTAATTATGATATTCCATGTATCATAATATATTTTTCTAATATTTCCTTCTATCCCCATTAACTCTTGTACATCTTTACATAAATCAATTTGTTTTCTCAAATAATCAATTTCCTTCATAAAGTCTTTTACATTTTTTCCTCTATTATTATAATACGTCAAATTTCTGTATATATTATAAGAAGCTGCTTCAATAAATGCCTTTGCTATTTTTAGTCTTTTTTCTTTATTTGTATAAGCTTCTACTTGTTTAACAAGTAACTTCCCTGATACTAATGTTTCTTTAGGATAATAAGTCCCTGTATAAAAACCATAATAATTAAAGAAATGTACTGATATCCCATACTTTCCTAGAAAATTGAGTAAAGCGGTATTAAAATCAAATTCAGTCATAACGTAGATATCATCTACACGTTCAATTGGAATTGATTTTTTTGTATTATCTTTGTATGCAATTTCAAGTGTATTATCTTTTCTTTGTATTCTTCCATTTTTATATAAATAATAAGATTGTTTCATCTTCTATTCCTTCCTAATATATCACATTCTAGCAAACATAGCATAAATCATAATAAGCACATTTCTTACATATTTTTTGTTCAATTGGTCTTAGAGGCTTTTCTTTGTTAGCAATTTCTTCTATGTTTTTTATTACATTCTCTAATACTTTCTTATCCTCTTGCTCTAAAACAATTTCCTTTGTTTCCCTTAGTAAGGGAAAATCTATTTTAGCTGTTACATTTTTTAGTCCTTTATTTTCTAGGTAATACATATAGTATTTTACTTGCCAAATCCCTGCTTCTTCGATTGCTTTTGTCTTTTTTACTTCATGTAAAACTGCTCCATTTTTAATAAAGTCTATATTTATAGTATCGTCTATTAGTATATTTTTCTTTTCTCTTATGTAGCTGCTTTCATCTAATATTTTTCCAATTGATACTAACTCGCTATTTTGCTCCATGTTAATTTCATTTGCAAAATACCATAGTTTTCTTTCACATATAAAATAATAATATATCATAACTCCCGTAATATTCATATTATCACCTAATCACAAAATCTTTCTTCTAATTCATATTTCTTGTCTCTTTCTAGTATTAATCCATTATCTTTATCATATTTTAAGTCAATACATACTATTTTCTCTTTTTCTTTTAAGTAAGGAATTTCACTTATGTATTCTCTTAATATTTCTGCTTTTTTTCGACTAATTGTAGTGGTAAGTTTTTTAATTTTTCTTTTTAGCTCATGTCTATTTTTATAGTTCTTTTCTTGTTCATATTGCTCAAATAATGTGATATTTTCTTCATAAATTTTCTTTGGTATTACTGTTACATTTTCTATATTTCTTAATAGTTTTTGTGCCTTCTTTTTGTCAATATCATAATCAATAATACTGTCTAAAACTTTCATACTTTCTCTAAAATCTCTTAAGAAATCTGTTCCTTCTAAAGACTTCTTTGAATATAGTTCGTCTACCAGTGAAATTTTATCTTCCTCTTCTAAAATTTTCCCATTGTAATCTTCTAGCATTTTGGTTCCTTTTTTTACTATTTCTAGATTATATACATTATTCTCCCCCACTCCTGTTGGATCTTTTGTATAAATATGTACATTGCTTTGCATTCCTCTATATTCTCTACTTCTATAACATCTTCCTAATCTTTGAAACAAGCTATCTAAGGTAGAAATTTCTGTATATAAGCTATCAAAATCAATATCTAATGATGCTTCTACAATTTGTGTTGTAATCCATATTCCATTTTCATTTCTATTGTTTGAAAACATTTTTATTTGATTCTCTTTTTCATTTCTATCTTTTTGAATAAATCTAGAATGTAATAATTTTACACTGTTTGTTCTTGAGAAAAGTTTTTGATACATTTCTATTGCTTTATCTACTGTATTTACTATCATTAATACCTTTTCTTTTTTTCCCTTTTCAAGAATTTCTTCTATATCTTCCTCTATTTTTTTGTCTATCAATTTTATTTTGTGCCTTTGGGTAGGTTTTATGAATTTTTGATATTCAAATTGTACTCCCATTTCTTCTAATTTTTCTTTATAAATTCTTGGAAGTGTCGCTGTCATAATCATAAATTTGCCACCTATCTCATGTATCATTTCTAGTCCTTTTAAAATAACTGCTACTATTTCTGGCGAATAAGCTTGCACTTCATCTATAATTACTTTTGAATAGCTTAAAGTTGCATATATTTTTTCATATCCTTTATATTTAAAAACAAAAGGAAATATTTGATCTATTGTACAAGTTGTTACTCTTTTACTTAAGTTTTTAGTTTGTTCATAAATTGTTTCTTCACTTTCAAATTCCTGTTTTTCTTCTAAATAATCTAATGCTGTTGAGTGTAATAATCCTATATCTTCATAGCCTATCTTTTCTTTGATACGGTCATAGATAGCATTAATACTAATTCGAATAGGTAAGGTGAAAAAAGTTTTACTACTCTTGCTCCATAATAATGCTGCTTCTGTTTTTCCCATTCCAGTTGAACCAATTACTACTAAGTTATTATTATGATTACTATGTGCAAACTTTTGTAAATCATTTAACTGATAGCCAGATAATTTCATAAATTTTTTTGTTAATTTATCTAATTTCTGTTTTTCTTTGTTTTCGATTACTATATGAGCTGAACTACTATGGTCTAATCGATGTAACAATCCTTTCAATAAGCAATATTCTTTGTAATATTGGTATTTCTTCGTAATTCTTTCTATTTCTCTTACTTTATTGATGTATATCCTTTTTGGATTTTTGTTTAGTTCTATTCCTATTTCTTTTTCTAATTCATTTATTCTTGGTAAAATGTCTTTTTCTATGATTTTTTGTACTAATTCTTCTGAAATGTCACTATTTTTTCTTTCATGATGATAAAAGATAGCTTGATAGACTATCTTTTTTTCTTCTTTTGTAAGTTCAAATTTCATAGTTGATACAAATAACGGTGATAACTGCTCATGTTTGATTTCTTTATAATTAAATTCGGTTTTTATTGCTTCTAATCCAATGTTTTTTCTTATTTCATTTTGAAAAGGAGTATATACTTTTCCTATGTCATGATAAGTACATATCACTTTTAATAATTCCCAAAATCTTTCTTTCTCAAAATTTTGATTGCTTTCAATTTCTTTTCCATATGTTTCTTTCAAAATTTCTAAGTTCTTTAATAGTTCTTGTGTATGCTGCGTAATTGATTCTTCTGGATTTGATTTTGCATATAGCATAATTATCACCTCTTTTTTATTGATACCAATAGATATAATCTCCATCTTCATCTTGTAATACTTCTTCTAAGCATTCTTTGGTATGCTTTTCCACATATTTTACATCTACCTTGTCCCATCTTCTTAAATCTTTTTCTATCTTATAAGTAGTATTTAACCTGTAATTAATTCCTTTTATATCCTCTTCTAAATGTACTGGTATATAAGCATTATATTTATTGATAATATCTCCTTCTACCATTTGAGGTTCTTCTACTATTTTAACTTCATCTACTCTTACTAAATCTTCATTTCTTCCTAATGTAAATGTTTCTTTTCCTTGTATAATATTTTGATAGATTTCTTCCACTATTTTATCTTCTGCTTTCATGTGAATAACTAAATTTACATTTAACAATTGATGTACATTTCTTGGCATAGCAGTTACTTGTCCTTTTCCTTTATACATTCTCAAGTTTTGATAATTACTAAAAATACTTTCATATTCCCCTTGAATGGATAAATTCATTGGAAAATATTCTCTTGGCTTTGCTCCTATAATTTTATGAAACATTCCTATTACAGTTGAATAAGGTGGTAATGGATACGTTTCTGCTACTTTAAAAGCAAATGGCTTTTTATAGCATGCTGTTTCTTGAAATAATTTTAGTTTTAAAATTTTCAAATAAACCACCCTTTCTTTTATTTTATTTGCTCGTAATAGTTACTTACTTGGCTTTCTAATTCTTCAAAAAATTTTTGAATTGTTAATACTTTCCCTTCAAATTTTTCTTCTATCTCTTTTTCATTTTGGAATATACTTTTTACCATTCCTATTTTTGTATCTTTTGCTATTTCATTTTCTCCTATTTTCATTGTTGCGGTATCTTTTAATATATCTGTATTAATTTTAAAGTTTCCTTCATTTCCTTCTAGTTTTATTCTTCCTAAAAAGAATGGTGTATTAAGTCCACCTATTACAAATAATGGGCTTAGATTTTCTTGCCTTCCTCTAATATCTCGATTTAATATCTTGATAATCTCCATTAATTGATTTACTCTTTTTGCTCTTTCTTCCGCTTCTAACTCGATCTCTCCATCTTTTCCTATTTTCTCTAAATCAATGGTTACCGTATAAGTATAAAAGCTTAAATGTTGCTCTATATTAGCTAAATTAGGAAATTCGTTAATTCTATCTGCTAATCCTTTATTATTTAAAAATTCCATATCGCTTTTATAATCTTCTAAAGAAATTGCATGACTTAGTCTTACTGCTGCACTTCTAATATCTGACCCTCCTGTCTCATTTTTATCTGATTTTTTAGCTGTTTTCATGTAACCAAATAAATCCATTTCTTCGGAATCCTTTATGGTTAATTCATCTTTAAATTGTACTGTTCCTTTGGATTTATCTACTACTTCTAAATTCCATCCAAACATTTTATTTCCAAGTCTTGCTATATCATATCGTAGGGCTTGTCTTGATGCAAAAGTATGTACTGTTCCATCTCCCCTTGATAGTTTTTTTAGTTCTGATATATTTCCGATCCCTTCTCCATAATTTAAACTTTGTGCCTTAAATATCATTGTTAATGTTAATCCACTTTTATTCATTTTCATCTTCCTCCTTATTTTTTACATATCTTTCTTGGGTCAAACCTGCTATAAAACTATGTCCTAATTCCTTCCAATCTACACCTTCATTATTTTTGATCAATATTTCTGGTATATCTTTTCCTTGTGACCAAATTACTCTCATAGCAGTATCCACAAATTCATCTTTTCGATTTCCTTTGATACTATTTAACATTTTATAAATATAACCATCTAATTTATTTTGATTGTTCTCTTTTTTTAATTTTGCAAATATTTCATTTCCTAAGCTAAACATTACTTTTAATTTTTTATTCGCTTGCTGTACTTTTTCTTCCAAATCTTCTTCCTCCTTTTTTAATATTTCTAATGTCGTTCTTACTTGTGTTGCCAAATAAGATTGATATCCATTTCGATTTTCTTTTTGTAATTCTTCTCTTAATCGGCGATTGATAATATATTCTATCTCTTTATTCTTTAATATAGCATCTACTATTTCTAATTTGTATCGATAATCCGTTATGGTATTTAATTTGGATTTTGCATGATCTTTAAAGAATTTTGCTACATATCTTTTGATATTAAAATATTCCATTCTACTAAATGCTAAGTACTCTGCTTCAAACTCAATAACAAATATGTTTTGCAATTGCCATTCACTTATCTTTTTGTCTTGCTCCACTATATTTAAGATTAATTCGCTGTATGGATTGTCCATATTTTTGTCTATTTTTCTTCCCATTCCAAAATTATCATTGTATTTTTTTAATTCTTCTACATCAGTATCATAATTTACAAAACTTAACATCTCTTTTTCTCGATATTGTCCATTTTCTTTTACTGTCTTCGTAATGCTGGTAATTCCAGCTGGAATACAAAATAAAATTAATTTACAGATATCACATACTGGAAATTCTGCTTTTTGATTCCAGAAAAAGTTTTTCATATTATCACTACTGATAGCTAGTGGTACAAAGTTACTTTCTGAATAGCTACTTGTTAATGTATTTGCGTTTTCACACATACAGCAGTTAGAAAATACTTTTTCTTGTATATATTTTTGAATTTCTTCTATGTTTTTTTCTTTTTCTATGTATTTTTTTTGAATATTTCGATAAATAGATTCCATTTCTTTTGTTAATCTGTTGCTTTGCAATTTTTCTTCTATTTCTACTTTTATTGTTTCCATTTGTTTCTTGTTTTCTAATATATCTTGAAGATAATCTGTTTCCATAATATTACTAATATAATCTTTATACATTACCTCTTGTTGTTCTTCATATGATAATGCTGTTTTAACTACATTCAAGAAACTTGGTTGTCCGAAATAACTTTTACTTAATATGCTTTTAAATAGGTTCATTGTTAATCGTTTATTAATATGGTCTTTGTTTAATATTTCTTTTAGATTATTTTCTATTTCTTCTAGTTTTTTGCTATCTTCCTTTTGTTTAATATTATCAATGGCTTCATAATTTTGTAACATTTCTTTATAAACTTCGTCATCTATTTTTTTGATTTTATCCATTTGTGTTTTTAGTATTTGCTTACTATATTTCTTTTCTGCTTTTATTTTTTCTTGTATATTCTTATTTTCTACTTTATCTGTTGTTTCTATTTCAATATTATATTTTATTTTTTGAAATGATTTTTCTATTCTTTCTTGTGTTTTTTTAGCTACGTTATATCTTTGGAAAAAATAATTAAAATAATAGCTAGCAAAATTTTTTAATTTTTCTGTTTCAAATTCTATATAGTTTTCTTTTATGGTTGCAAATTCATCTTCATTTTTTTCTAATATTCTTAAGAAGCCTATTATTCCTGCATTAAAAAACCAGTCTTTTAGGTATATTCTTGTTTTCACTAAATTTTTACACCTCCTTTATATAATTTGGAACATTCCAAATCCACTGCTACGTTTACTTCCTATTCCTGCTTGGTACAGATATTTTAGTAATTCTTTGTTTCCTGATAATTTGAAAATTCCTAACGTTCCTTCTATTTTTTTCTCATAGAATTTTGTGATTACTTTTTTTCCTTCTATTGTTTCTATTTTGAAATTGTCTACATATTCTATTGGTAAATTCGTTATTTTTAATTGCTCTTTTATATTAATTTTCAGGGTTTCTAAGAATTCTTCGTGATTAAAAGAATAATAGTAGTCTTTCCTATCTTGTCTATTTCTTGCTATCAATGGAGACATAAATTTAATCATAACTTGATTTTCATTTATTTCTTTTTCTACTAACATAGTTATATTTTCTAATGTCATTGAATTTTTGTCTACTGAAAATTTTCTGTGTTTTTGATGATTAAATGAGTTGTATAATATAACTGCTATTTCTTGATCTGCTATTGCTATATTTAATTCTACTTTCTTACTTTCTACTAAAATTTCTTCTTCTTTAAATTTTGCTCCTTTTAAAAATACCGCAAAAGTATAAGGTTTGATTATATTATCTCTTTCATTGTATAGTCTTTTGTAATATTCTTCGTTGTACTGAGTTAGAGATAATTTAATAAAACTCATTATATTTTTACGGTATTGGATTGGAAAGTGTTCGTTTTCTAAGTTGAATGTTAGTTTTAGTCTCATTTTTTCACCTCCTTATTTATTTTTTTAATTTTTATAATTATAAAACATATTAGTTTTAATTATACTACTCGTTTTCAATTTGTTTTGTCGTTTTTTGTCGAATATAATATTTTTTTGTATTAAAAGCCACTAATAGTAGTATCATTTGTTTTTATTAACACTATCATTATACCTTTTAGATTTAACTTTAGCAACCTATTTAGACAAAAAATACACCTTATTATCAAACTTTTTATTTGACAACAAGGTGTATCTTATTTTAATTATCTTTATTTTATTTTTCTTTCTCTAACCAATCCTTCCCGTCAACAACTCTAGTAACTAGCATAGAAGAAACTGTATCTCCTACCACATTAAGAGCAGTTGCAGGTGCATCAATAATGGTAGCAATCATTGTTAAAATAGGTAATGCTGCTACTGGGTATCCCATCATAGTAATAATTAGCATTTCAGAAATCGTTCCACCGCCAATTGGTACAGCAGTAATTAGTAAATTAGCTAATAAAGCAATTCCTAATACTCCTAAAACATCTCCTGTTGTTGCCAAAGATGTTCCAAATAAGCATACTAAAAACATAATTTTAAACATAGAACCGATAATAGATCCATCTTTATGGAAGCTTGTTCCTAAAGGAATTGTTGTTTCTGCTATGTCATCTGGTACTCCCATTTTCTTTGTACATTCTACATTAACAGGTATAGACGCTGCACTTGAACAAGTTGCAATTGATGTTAAAGTAGAAGGTATTACATTCTTCCAGAAGGCTTTTACTCCTTTTCTTCCTCCTGCAATAAAAGCATAGATTGTATACATGATAAAATAAAATGCAATTGCTACAACTAAATAAATCACAAACGTTTTTAAATATCCTACTGCAATAGATGCTCCAAAACTTCCTACTAATGTCGCAAAATAACATCCTAATCCAATTGGTGCATAATACATAATGATTTTAATTACATTATTTACTATTGCATTAGCAGATACCAAAAAATCTAGTACTGGTTTTGCTTTTTCTCCTGTCATATTCATAGCAATTCCAAACATAACAGAAAATACTAATAGCGCAATAATATTTTCTTTTGATAATAATTTAGAAAAATCATTAACTGTTACTAATTGCACTGTCCTATCTGCAATTGTCATTTCTTCTTTTTCTTCTGTTGCATCTTCATCTGTTACCACTTCTTCCATAGATGCTCGTATGGTCTCTCCATCTTCTGGATTTACTAATTTAACAAAATAAGTGCTTGCAAATCCAATTAATACAGCAATGATAGATGTTACTAAAAATACACCTATAATGCTTATCATAATCTTACCTAATCTCTTAGGCGTTTTCATTTTCGCGATGGAAGTGGTGATGGTTAAGAAAATAAGTGGAACAATGATGACTAATAAAAGATTTAGGAATAAATCTCCTAATGGACTTAAAATAGTTGCTTTTTCTTGGAATATAATTCCTACAATAGCGCCAACAATAATAGCAACTAACAAAATGATTGTTGACTTGTAATTTGATAAAAATTTTTTCATAATACTACCTCTTTTCTTAGTAGGTAACTAAAAATATAATTATATCTTTAGGATTCTGGGTTCATTATATACTATTATATATTTTTTTGCAACATTCCAGTTATTTAATTTTTATTTTATAAAATTTGTTTAATATGATTTATTTTGCAGTTTGGTTGTTGAATATAAATTTCTATCACATCAAATCGAATTGCTCTATGACTTAATTGGTTTTTATAAATATAATATTTTGCTACTTGTTTAATATGTTTTTGTTTTGCTTTATTTACTGCTTCTGATGGATTTCCATATTTTAAATTAGAACGTGTTTTTACTTCTATAAAAACTATTTCTCCTTTTGAAATATCTTCTGCAATGATATCAATTTCTCCCTGTCTGCATAAAAAATTTCTTCCCATTATGTTATAATTATTCTTTTCTAAATACTTACATGCTAAGTTTTCTCCCCATCTGCCTATTTCCTGTCTAAAATACATCTATATCCTCCTACTACTTTTTCTATATATCCCTCTAATTCTAGCATTAACAATATTTTATTGATTTGTGCTATATCTTTATTTGATTTATAATAAATTTCATTCAATGAAATGGGTTGTTCTGTTATAAATTGATAAATTTGATTATACTCTTTGTTTTCGCATATTTTTCTTTGTTTTTTTAATTTTTCTTTCTTTTTTAGTTTCGGTCTTTTATAACTTAGAAAAGGATACTCTTTTATCATATCTTCCACACAAGTTACTATTTTGGCACCTTCCTGGATTAATCTGTTGGTTCCAATCCCATGTTTGTTTCCCACTTCATGTGGCAAAGCAAATACTTTTTTTCCTTGCTCTTTTGCTAGTTTAGCAGTTACACTTGTTCCGCTTCTATAGGCTGCTTCTATTACTAAAATTCCTATGGCTAATCCACTTACAATTCGATTTCTTTCTAAAAAATTTTGTGATTTTGCTTTCTTCTGTGGTGGGTATTCTGTTATAACTAATCCACCTTTTTTTATAATTTGTTGATAAAGTTCTTGGTTTTCTGGTGGAAATATGTGATGTAATCCACAAGGTAATACTGCTATTGTTTTTCCTTTTTCTTCTAAAGCTGTTTGATGAGCAACTGTATCAATTCCAACTGCCATCCCACTTCCAATCGTAACTCCTTGATACACTAATTCTTCTGCAAATTTTTTGGTTAGTTTTTTTCCATTTTCTGAACAAGCTCTTGAGCCAATGATAGAAATAGTATTACTTTTTAATAATTCAATATCTCCTTTTGCATATAACTGTTTAGGTGGATTTTTTATGTTCTTTAACTGTTCTGGATACTCTTTATCTTTGATTGTTATAATTTTTAAATGAATCACTTCCTTTTACTAATTCCAATATTTTCTATCTAAGCTTCTATATTGGATTGCTTCTGCTATGTGTTTTTCTTCGATTTGCTCGCAATTATCTAAATCTGCTATCGTCCTAGCTACTTTTAAAATTTTATTATAGGCCCTTGCACTTAAATTTAGTTTATAAAATGCAGTTTCCAATATTTGCTTACTTTCATTATTTAATTGACAAAATTTTTCGATTAATTTTGGGGTAAGTTCCGAATTTGAAAAAATATGATATTTTTGATAACGCTCTAATTGTATTTGTCTAGCACGATTTACTCTTTTTCTAATTTCTTGTGAAGTTTCATTTTTTTCTTTTTGCTCTAACTGATTATATTTTACTTTATTTACTTCAATATGGATATCAATTCGATCTAAAAGTGGTCCGCTAATTCGACTCATATATTTTTTAATTTGTTCTGGCTTACAGCTACATTGTTTTTCTTCACTTCCATAATACCTACATGGACATGGGTTCATGCTAGCTACCAACATGAATTCACAGGGATAAGTAATTGTTGTATTTAATCTACTAATTGTAACTTTTCTATCTTCTAATGGTACTCTTAATGACTCTAAAGCATTTCGATTAAATTCTGGTAGTTCATCTAAAAATAATACTCCTAAATGTGCTAGGCTAATTTCTCCGTGGCTTTGGATTTTTTCCTCCTCCTATTAAAGAGGCTGGTGTTATTGTATGATGTGGATTTCGAAAGGGTCTATTTTTTACTAATGGGTTTTCTTCTGTTGTTAATCCTAATATACTATATATTTTGGTAACTTCTAAAATTTCTTCTAACTTCATATCTGGTAAGATACTTGGTAATGTTTTCATTAGCATTGTTTTACCAACGCCAGGTATTCCGGACCATGAGACAATTGTGTCCTCCACTTGCTGCAATCTCTAAGGCTCTTTTTGCATTTTTTTGTCCCTTTACCTCCGCAAAGTCAAATTCATATTCTGTTTGATTTTCTGGAATTTTTGTTGTTTCAGTTCTTTTTATTTCTTTTTCGCCATTTAAGTATTTTATTACTTCTTTTAAGTTTTTAACTGGTAATATTTCTATTCCTTCTATTATTTTTACTTCTTCTTCATTTTGTTTTGGTATAATAATTCTTTTTATTCCTATTCTTTTTGCTTCAATACAGATTGGCAGAATTCCTTTTGTTTTTTCGATGTCTCCATTTAAAGATAGTTCTCCCATAAAAACCGTTTCCATTAAAATTTTTCCGAAGTTTTGGATTTCTAATATCTCTATTAGCTATTAAAATTCCTATCGCGATTGGTAAGTCAAATATGGATCCTTCTTTTCTGGTGTTGGCTGGCGATAAATTGACAATAATTCTTCTGCTTAAGAATTCTACTTTGGAGTTTCTAATTGCTGCTTTTACTCTTTCTTTGGACTCTTTTACACTGGCATCTGGAAGTCCTACGATTTGGAAGTCTGGTAGGCCATTGGATATGTCAACTTGAATGGATACTAGATATCCTTCTAGTCCTTTTAGTGCTATACTTTTTGTGATTGCTAACATTTTTTCCTTTCTACTTATATAACTTAAATATCTGAGGCCATTTAAGAAAGGCAAGTTTAGACATAGGGGTGCCTAAAAGAGTTTTTCATTTTAAATTTTTGGATTATGGGGAATCGTAATTCTTTTAAAAGACTGAAATTATACTTTTATTTTCGGATTACAAATAATGATATGACCTCAGATATTTAAATTATATAAGATTTTTGTTTTTTGATTTTTTAATTCACGATTTTAAGATTTCTGAATTAATTGTTTTTTGATTTTAACTATTTTTAGTATAGACTACTTTCCAGTTTTTGTCAATGTTTTTTTGGAAATTTTTTGAAATTTTCATTTTCCTTGTATTTACGGATAAAAAATAAGCAGGTTTTGTCTGCTTATTTTTGTACTATTCGTAATAATTCTTCTTTAATTTTATGATTTATTTCATCATAAGAAAGAATATCTAATATGATTTTTCCACTTAATCTATTTAAATATTTTTTTAATTCATTAAATTCTTCTCTAGATAGACTGATATTATTTTGCTCTTCGAAATTCTTTATTGAGATTATAATATTCTTAAATACTTCTACATTAGTTGCAAATTTACATGCTAAGAGAGGAAATATCTTTCCATTAAGGTCATTATCACATATATATTTTGTTAATTCATATGGATTATCAAATCTAGTATCATATGTATATCTAGCATACCACCATAACCTAGAAATTCCATTCAAAAATACTGCTTTTGTACTATTCCAAAAGAAATAATTATTTAATATATGTGAGTTTCTATTTTCTTTTTCTTCTGGAAGAGGCCATCTTTTTTGCATGTAATCCCAACAATAGCTATGTGCTAATCCTGCCCAAACTCTTTCATCACTTGCTTGCGAATCTGTTAATTCTTTTAGACTTTCATATAGTATTTTCATAATCATCTGTTTTCCCATTTTCTACTTTCAATGTAAAATCTGGAAATTGTTTTGCTTCATACTTCCCAAAAAGTTCTGTTCCCTTATTTATATACTTAGTAATTAGCCAAGCGTTATCTCCATTGTAAAATTTAGCATTTGTCTTCAAGTCACATTTTTTTAATATATCAATGCTATCTTCTTTTAAATATTTTATTATCATTTATATCTGTCCTCCATATTTTCTATCAATTTCAACCATAGCATCTTTTAGTGGATAATCAAACAGTTTTTGCACTATTTCAAACGCTCCATGATTTTTAACATAATCTATTTTAAACTCTTTTCCTGTTGCTTCTGTAATTTTTCTTGCTAAAACTCTATACCATTTTGTATCTAAATATTCTGATATAGTAGTACTTTCCTCACTTAGTTGATTCAAGACATGCATTAATGCTGGTATGATAATCATAGAATTAACAATTGGAATACAATATTCTGAATATCTACAATATTGGTTATATTCAGTTGTCGATAAGTTTATTTTTATATTTTTTTCATCAAAGTCTACTGTCATAGGCTCATTTTCCTTCTTGATATCTCTGATTTTTATAATACTTTTTATTTTAGTTAAATCATCTATATCCTTTTCAAAAAAAATATTTTCTTCTTTTCCTATTGCTAATATCGCTCCTTTTTCTATATTAAATTTAAATCCCTTATAATCATTGTTGAAGTTATCGCTGTAATATTTATCTATGTTTTCTTTTGAAACTATAAAGGTATTTATTTCAACATTTTTATTGATATCTCTATTCTTTATTTCTATTTGATCATTTCCTCTATTTAATGTATATATTTTTCTAAATTTTGTTGTAGAACAATATACTTTCATAATTACTTCTGCTTGTCCATTATCAATAAGTTTATTCATATATGAATCTTCAATTTCGACATATGTTTTTATGATTGATTTCTTTGCTGTCTTATTTAATTCTCCTGTTGTTCCAGCAATAAATTTAACATTGATATAGTCATCGTTAAAATTACTTAATACTGGATATGCAAAAAGTGTATTACTCATTGATGCCATATACTTTCACCTCCATAGCCCATGTTTCTTCACTATTTATTTTAAAGTCTAAATTATATAAAATATCTTTTTGTACTTTTTTTATAATTACATAGTTATCTTCTATTTCTGTTAGAACATTTCCACCAATTATTTTATTACAATGGCATTTTACTTTTTCTAGTAATATTTTTTCTTTTCCACTTTCCCCATATATTTCAAATGTAATTTTTATTATAGGATTATCTTCATTTAATGAAAAAAATAATTTATATGTACTATTATTATTAATTAGTCTAAGTTTTTTTGTTAAAAGTTTTTTATTTACTTCACTATATCTTTTCTCTTCTGATGCAATTGGATTTGGTTGAGGAGGATTTATTGGGATTGGAGATGGTGAATTTAAAATAAATTGTTTTGTATTTATCAGCCCCTCTTCATCTAATTCAAGATCTATTTCTCCTTCTTCATCATTTCGTTTTACCCTTTTATCTTCAATCTTTTTAGGCTTTTTTTCATTTATTGTTATTGTTTTTATTTTTTCATCCTTAATACTTTCTTTTTTATTTTCTTCTTTGTCATCTTCTATAAATTCATCTTCATCTGGTAATGTTTCCCCAACTCCTGTTGCACTAACTTCGTCTAGTACAGCTCCTGTCATTAATTTTTTAATAGTTTCTCTTACAAATCTTTTTAATTCATTTATCTTTCTTGTAGCATCTGCTGAATTCTGAACTCTATCAGCTGACCAATTACTATGAGTTGCATTTTCTAATTTTCTAAAATAATCATTGACTTTAATTCCATTCATAAATAATATGCCATGATATAAACCTAAATGCGGTAAATTTTTTAGGTCTAGTATTTTCATTCCAGTATGTCTGACAACTGCAACTTTATTTATTTCTCCTGTATCTTCATCATCTTTTTTTAAGACTAAAGTTATATCATTATTTTCAAACATAGTGTAGTTCTCTTTTGGTATCTCATTCAACGATACCATAATATCATAATAACATTTAGCATCAGAAGATAAATATCTTTTTATTTTTTCATCGCTTATATATTTTTTTATACTTTCCTTAGTTATATAATAATTACCTCCTATACTAACTTCTAAATTTCCTTTTACGATGGAAACAAAAAAATTCTCTATGATGGAAGCAACCATCTTTTCTTTCCAGTCTTCTATTCCCTCTTTAAATCCTATAATATAGATATCTGTTCCATACCTATCTCTTTTAAAACCTGGATCCAAATCTAAGCATTCTCTTATTGGACTAAAGTTATCTTCATAATATCCTTCTCCTATAGTAATTGTATTATCACTTTTTTTATATCCTGTAATGCGAGAAATTCCACAAGAAGCTTTCAATTCATCATTTGCCATAGTACTATAAAAAACGGTATAGAAGCTGGAACATATAAATGATGCAAATTTTCCCTTTCCTTTACTCCCTGCTGATCCCTCTTCTTTATCGGAAACTCCTGCATTTTTTGTTAAATCTATCCATGGAGAGTGTGTAGTTTGATCTGATCCTGTTAGTCCTGTTGTGTTAAAATCACTAATTCTTAAACATGGGATTTTATAAGCATGAAACAAATCAATCGCATTTTCATAAAATTCTGGTACTGTGCGATCTTTTTTGTAATATTCATTATTAAATTTGAATTCCTCTTCAAAAATTTGTTTCAATTCCCCCTTTTCGTTCCCAGGAATTTTACAAGGATTTATAAAAAATTCTTTAAATTCAACTTTAATTGGTTCATCGTTTCTTTGATAATCAGAACATACCATTGTGTCTAATGAATTTTGACATATTTCTTTTGCCAAGTGAAACATCGGGTTGTCTTTAAATTCTTCTCCTATATCATTAAACCCTTTTATTCCTATATTTTCTACACTAGGGAAAAACCACTTTTTCATATTTACTATCCTTTCAATTTAAATTTTAATTCTTTCTTTTCAAACTTCATCTTCGTTATCTTTAGTTCAGCATCTATTGCATTAAAGATTTGTTTAACCTGTTCTTCTGTATATTCATAATTATTTTTGTTTGAACAATTTCCAAGTAGTCTTAAAGTATTTATTATTGTATTGGTTCTGTTTTCTGCAATTTTCATAAATCTATCTCTTTTTAAATTTGACATTTTTCTCACCTCTTCTTTATTTTATCATATATTTCCAGTTTTTCAACTACATTTTAAAAATATATTGATTTTATATTATAAATATAAAAAATATACCATAGATAGTATGTATTTTACTCATCTATAGTATATCTTGTTTCTAAACATTTTCGTTAATTATTTCTTTTAGCGTTTTACCATCTTTATTTTTCCATTCTGTTAATCCATTGGCATTTCTCCCTAAAACCATAGCCGCTGCTGTAGATGGCGACAAAAATAATGTGTCTTTCGAGAATATATTTTCTTTATTAACTATATTTTCTGTTCTTAATTGTTCCCATTTGTTTCTTAATGATTTTGAACTTGCTTTTTTAAATTCTCCATTACTTTGAGACCCCT
Source organism: uncultured Clostridium sp. (assembly GCA_947426525.1). Taxonomy (GTDB): domain Bacteria; phylum Bacillota; class Clostridia; order TANB77; family CAG-508; genus CAG-269. The sequence continues at coordinate 17,478 of CANEEJ010000009.1, forward strand.
CAAACACTATAAATCCATCACTTGTTTGCGTTCCCATTGCTTTTAGCCCAATAGAATTTATATAATATATGTCATTTACTTTTACATCTTTTTCAGTTACAACTTTGTTAAAAATCTTATATCCTAATGTAGATGTTATCATTTCAATAATATCTAATACTTCTTCCATCTCTGATATTTCATACTCTGTTAGAGGAGATTCTGTTGTCTTTTTTCGGTTGTCTATAGTGCTTCTTTTAGCTTCTTTTGCCTTTTCATATAAACAATTTTCTAAATATCTTATATTCCCTTTATTAAAGCTATTATCATTTCTTACAAATACTAATGTTTCATTCCAAAAATCTTTATTAGACAAATGTTGTACTAGTCTATTATATACATTTTCTGATTCTCCTATATAGGCATATGGGTCACCATTCTTATCTCCAAATAATATATATACTCCTGCATATCCTATATCTTCTCTATATTTACACTCTTTCACTTTAATTTTTGGTATTTTGTATGCTGTAAGGTTGGTATTACTGATTTCACATTTTATTCTTTCATCAATTTTTCCGTCCATTAAAAATAATTTAATTGTTTTTTGATACATAACTTCCTCCTTGTTATTGCCTAATAACCTAGTGTATCTAAGATTTTATTTTATTCGTATTTATATTTCTCGCTTTCTTCTTTTACACATGATATATCTATATTTTCATCATATTTATATGTAGTTTCATTGACAACTTTGTTATACATATTATTAAATTGTTCTATTGTTTCTTCATTTTCACTGATATTTAACATATAATTTTCTAAATCAGAATATTTTATTGTTGTATATTTATCAAAAAATCTAGCACCTCTATATATTTCATTTTCTGGTATGTAGATATTTCCTTTCATTCTCTTATTGGTAAAATAGAATAACATTGGTTTAAATTTATTTTTATCATATATTTTTAATTCACGAACAAGATATGCATAAGTTTTTAATAACTTTCTATTTATATCAATAAACTTTCCTGTATCATGATCATCATTGTATTTTATTTCTACATAGTAGGTAATTCCAGATGTAGTATCTTCAAATAAAACATCAACATCATGTCTAAAATCAATTGTCTCTAAATCTGGATTTTTTTCATTTTCAACAATGCTGTCTAGCAGTTTATTATAATTTCTCTTTTGTTCTTCCTCTGAATATGTATGTGTTTCACAATCACTAATATATTTGTCAATTAATTCCTCTGTTTTTTCACTGATACAAAATTTATTAGACCTTTTTCCAGAATATTCTTCAATGATTTTATTGTTTTTATTTACTAATAAAATTTGATGAATAGCCTCTTCGATAAAGTTTCCAAATTGAATATTCATGGATTGCATTATACCACCAAACACTCTATATTTTATAGGAATAAAATGGATTTTCTTTTCGTGCTTCTTTTTTAGTTTATTTATTTTTTTATCACTACCAGCATTTGCTATCATCACTTCAATTGATGTTTTCATTACTTGGTCTAAAACATTTTCTTCCATAACACCCTCCTATAATTCGTTCTTTTGAAATTCATATCTTAGTGAATTCAATTCAACAAATTTATTATCACTTTCAACCCAAAAATAATCCCATCCATTATTATTGGTTAGTCCTAAATGTTTTGCTGACATTTTATGTATTGATAAAATGTCTTCTCCGTCATTTATATATCCATTTTCCTCAATAATTCCTATTATTTCTTTTGATTTGTTATAAATTTCTTGCCCTGGTTTTAGGTATTCAAATTCTATTAATTTCCCCATTGGAACCTTCGGTGGTTTTACTTCTAGTTTTAAATCATTTATATCATCATGGATTACTTTTACTTTGTCAATTCTTTTTTGTGCAGCATTAATATATTCTTCTTCTCTTTCTAGCCCAATATAATTTCTTCCTGTCATTTTTGCAATTGCCCCTGTAGTTCCTGTACCAAAAAATGGATCTAATACAATATCCCCTGGTTTAGATGAAGATACGATTACATTGTATAATAATTTTTCAGGTTTTTGAGTAGAATGAATTTTCTTTCCATTTTCATCTTTTAATCTTTCATTTCCTATACATAGCCCTATATTCCATATACTTCTTTCTTGTTTGTTGTTATTTAAATGTTTCATTGTTTTATAGTTAAATGTATATTTTGCTTTACTGTCTTTTGTACACCAAAGCATTGTTTCATGTGCATTTTGAAATCTGGTTCCAGAAAAGTTTGGTGCTGGATTTGTCTTTGCCCATATGACATCATTTAATATCCAAAATCCCATATTTTGCATTATATATCCTAATCGATATATATTTTGAAAAGCTCCAATAACCCATATACTTGCATCTTTTTTCATGATTCTTTTGCATTCTTTTAGCCATTGTGTACAAAATTCATCATATTGTTTGTAATCGTCGAACTTGTCCCATTCATCTTCTACCCCTTGGAATTTAGTTCCATCTGTTCTTAATAGTTCTCCTTCTGTTTGCATGAAGTATGGTGGATCTGCAAATATTAAGTCAATACTTTCACTTGGTATTTTTTTTAGGTTTTCTATACAGTCTCCTTTTATAATTTTATTTATATATTTTTCGATTTTTTTCATTTATTTTCCTCTTTTCGTCTTTTGGCTGTTTAAGTTATATCACAATTTTCCTTTTTTCTCAACAATTTTTTATATTTGTTTGTATTCTTGATTTGGTTTTAGAATAGGAAATATGTTCAAAAGCAATTAACTTTCGCTTCTTTTTATGCTTTTATTGACCTTGTCTCTTATAATGCATGCATCCTTTGCATTAAATCTAAATCTCATATTTTTAATTATTTTATTTTGGCACTCTGGTGTCCAGTATATTTTTAACTTATTCATAGCTCTTGTTATCGCTGTATAAAATATATTATGTGAGATATTTTCTTCTATTTCTTGTGTAATTATTATCTTTACAGAATTATACTCTAACCCTTGCGATTTATGTATTGAAACAGCATATGCAATAAAGAATGGAACTACAGCATCAGAATTTATATTATCGTCCTCATCTAAATCTTTGAATTCATTTACATAAAATCTTATTGTGGACTTCTTTTCATTACTTTCTATTAGTGTTAATCCAACAAAATCTGCTTCTCTCTCACTGATAGCAGTATCAATTTCAATGTCAAACCATATTCTATGTTCATTTTCTTCTACTTGTATCTTTTTTATTTTACCTTTTAAATTATTATAAATGATTGGAGCAAATCTATTTGATTCATTAAATAATATTGGATCTCCTACTTTGTAAGTTCCTATCCCCCAGTCTACAGGTTTATTTTCATTGCTATTTTGCATAAATCTATTTATATTATTTATTCCATATAGACCATCATAATTTAAGCATAAAATAATTTCATCATCATCATTTGAAATTAAAATGCTTTTATCTAATCTTTGACAATACCTATTTATTGACATCCATTCAACAATTTCCTCGTCTAAGTTTCTAACTTTATCCCACAATATCTTTAAGTTTTCATTTTTGCTTCGATATGGTACAGTAAGCTCAAATTTTATCTTATCTTCCATTAACATTTTTGCTATTCCAAACCAATTTCCAAATGTAATGGATTCAATTTGATATATATCTCCAACTAATACTAATAACTCAAAGTTTATGTTGGTTAATATATTTAACATATCTTTATTACTTACTGTACTACATTCATCTATAATTAAAACATCACAATCTTTATTTATAAAATTGTCTGATAGTATTTTTTTTATAGTATAAAACTCACCATTTTGAGCACTTACTTTTCTTTTTAAATTTTCAACTGCTGGATGTGTATTTGCTAAATATATTTTTTTATCATTATTATAATAATTTGAAATATGATTTATCATTGTTGTTTTTCCTGTACCTGCAGCGCCATATATAAATGCAACTTTAGAATTAGAAAACAAGCTTTTTAATATTTCTTTTTTATCCTCATCATCAATATAATATGTACCTGTATTTAGCCAAAATCTAACTGAATTGCTATAACCTCTTATTCCTTCACTTGATAATTCTTTCAACTTTTCTATAATTTGAATTGTATCTTCTTCATATCCCCTTATATAAACATTTTGTCTATCGACAATCAACTCTCTATTTTTATGTTTAGGTAAGTATAACCTAGAATTATAATATTTTACCAATTCATTGATATCTCCTAAAAAATCTAGTTCTGATTTTTCTGTATATAAACGCCCATTTTGTTGTGTATTTATTTGCACATATCTTGCTAATAACTCGTCTCTTCTATTGCTGCAATTTAAACATTCAAATAAATCATAACTTCTAGGATTATGTCTAACCAGAGATGTAACAAATGGCATTTCTTCAAAAGGCATACATCCTAGTTTCAAGAATAGTCCTGACATCATTGCATTTGGCTCATTCTTATATTGTCTTTTTATTATTGCATTATTACATTTATATAATAAATATCTGATAGTGTTTGTTCCCATTTTGTTATTATTTATAATATATTTACATTTATCAATTAAACTTATTATATAATTTGTTTTACATATATCGTTAAAATATCTCTTGATTTTTTCGTATTGAACTTCGTCTAAATTAACTAAATCCAATAAACTATAGTTCATTTTAGTTAAAAATGGCATTATTTCTTTATATTCCTTATAACCTGCACTAAATGTAATTTCTTCTCCAAAAATTTTATAGAAGTTACATATTTCACAGGGTCTTATTGATATTTCCCAATTAGTAATAATTTGAATATCCGTAAATGCTCCAAAAATCTTTACTTTCTCTTTAGCTACTGAAACCTTTATTGAATAACTGGTATTTAATTCGCACTTTGTATACATTGTTATTCTATCAAATTTGCTTGGATTATCAACTGCTGGAGATAAAGTAACCTCATAATATATTTTATTTTCTATAAAAAATGGTTTTATTTTTTGAATATAATATCTCCCACTAATAAGTTTTCTTTCTCCTATAGTAGAAATATTATTAATCTTATTTGCTATCTCTCCATAATATTCATAGTATGTTTTATCTGTATTCAATGGAAATTTATTAATATTCTTTAAAATTTCCATTTGAAAATTATCCTTACAAAAATTCTTTAATCTTAATAAATATTCATAATATTTTAGCATTAGCCTTTCAGCGTTATCATTTGTTGGTGTTCTATGTCCAACAGAATTTTGAACAAACCTATGAAATTTTGCTAAGAATTTATATTGTCCCTTATTTTTTATAAAATTAACTGCTTCTTCTATATTTGTATACTTTAATTCTAGTTCACAACCTTTTGAATAACTTAAAATTTTAATAGCTGTGTGTTCTATCAAATCTCTTAGACTTTTTAAAATGTGTTCAGATAAAAATCCTCTATTATAATCTGCCATTTGTTCAATACTTTCAAAAATCATATCATCAATATTTTCTATCTCTATATCTATATTTTTTGTTTCTATACTATTAATATTACTCACCCCATTTACTTCTTCATATATAATATCACAATATAATAATTTTTTTGTCGAAATTTGTAATTTATTATCAAAAAAGCAAAATAATTCTGTAATATATAATTACTATTATTTTGCTCCTCTTTTATTATTTAGTTTAACAATTACCACCTTTAACTTCTGTTCCGTCATTCATAATTTTAACTATTTTGCTAAAATCTTTTGCATCTATATGTGCATAATAACTTCCACCATCAATATAACATGACTCACATTTGCAACAAACTAAATCATGCACACTTTTTGATTCAATTATATCTCCACAATGTAAGCATTTTATTTTCATATCAACAACTCCTAAAATTATATAAAACTATCTGGAACTAAACTTAAATTATTAATAATTTCATTTGATCTTTCTAAACAATCATGCATTTCAATAACTTCTCTATATTCCCATGTTTTCAATTTTTTTTCTATATCTCTAATACCTTTTGATTCTTTTTTTATTTTTTCTATTTGCTTTTCATCAGATACTGCTACTATAGCTTGTACAGCAAAATTATTTGTTGCTTTTTGTAAATTTAATATTAAACTATCTATACTTCCATGTGTTTGTACTTCAAATGCATATATAACTTTCCCCATATTTCCTATTTGTGCTTGCCATATTGCATCTACTACAGCTCCATCGGCTATTTTTACTTCTGATTTGCTTTCAAATCCTAACCATTGTCCTATTTCCACTATTTGATTAACTATATCATTATGAATAAATTGTTTTTCATCTTTTTCTATTTGTATATCATCAATAGCTTCAATTAATTTTTCGTTTTTTGATAAAGGATAAATAATATCCCAAAACATATAATCGACTACTAATAAGTCTACATTTCCAACGTTCTCTTTCTGTAATTCATTTCTTATATTTTTCGCTATTAAACATAATCTTTTATAATTCTCACCAGTATATTGATAATTATAAGCAGGAATATTTTCAACATCTAAATATCTAAAGCATGCACAAGTAATTTTATTGCAAATAACATATTCATTTGGATTAATATAACTCAATAATTCGCTCATACTAGATGGTCCTATATGTTTTATATTTGCATAGAAATTATTCCATCTTTCTACTATATCTCTAGTTCCATACAATAAATCTATAAGCATATTTTTTACATTGTTAAATCCATTAGATTCAATAATCTTATCAGCAATATATTTTTTATTTCCCCAAACTATCATTGACCAAAGCTTTCCAATATACTCAACAAACTCATCTTCTGTCATTGTCTTAAGTTTTTCTTCCGTCCAAGATTGATAGTATTGTTTTCTCTCATTTCTTTCATTAATTGCTTCTATGTCTCCAATTTTTGATACATGTTTTTTATATTCTTTTATTGAATTAATCAATTTTTTACTATTCATAAAAATTTCTCCTCTCATATTCTTGGTAGTGTAAACTAATTTTAAAATCAATCTGTCTACACTCCTTGTCTTTTAAGATCTCTATCACTTTTTGTAACAAAAAAATGATCCCCCCTCTTTTTATGGTATAATAGTTTGGTTCTATAATAAATGTTGGGGTGATTAAATAATTGAAGTGAACCTCAACATTTTTTAATAAAAATAATGCACTTATCAAAAATACCTGATAAAATGTAGTTGTTCGAAAACATTTAAGGAGGTATGGATAAGTGCAAAATAATTGCATCAAAAATTTGTTAAATTTAAAAGAGGTTATCGTAAAAAATGTTAAAAATTTAAAGGATTCTGTTGAAGTTTATATTGAATTACCTGTTTGTGAACAGATATGCCCTCATTGTGGTACAAAAACTTCTTATATTCATGCTTACTATACTCAACCCGTTAAAGACATTCCTATCTATTTTAAACCTACTACTTTAATCTTTAAAAAACCTCGATACGAATGTAAAAATTGCGGTAAAACCTTTTACTCTAAAAATGAAATTGTTAATAAATATGCTAGAAAGACTTCTAGACTTACTGGCTATATCGTTAATGAACTTCGTAATTTAGTTGTTGCCTCTGATATCTCAAAAAAAGTTAAGGTCTCTCCTAGCTTCAGTTCTAAGTTACTACCTTTCCTTGCTGTTACTAATACAAAACTTCCTAAAGTCCTTTGTATTGACGAATTTAAGGAAAATGCCGGTAATTATAAATATCAGGTAGCTTTAATTGATGGTGAAACTCACGAAGTCGTTGATATTATTAAGTGTAGACACAAATATGTTCTTTGTGATTATTTTAAAAAATTTCCTAAAGAACAACTTGAACAATTAGAATATATGCTTATTAATTATTCTGAAAACCTACGTATAGCTTATAGGGAAAAAGAATACTTATTAGATATCATTCATTCAACAGAATCTTCTGACATTCGAAAACAACAATTCAATGAATGGGTCAAAAGAAATCTTGAATCAAGTGTATCTCAGCTTATAGATTGTGCTAAAACTTATCAGCATTGGTCTATTGAAATAAAAAATTCTTTAGAGGTTCCCTATTCAAATGGTCCAATTGAAGGCTTTAATAATAAAATCAAAACATTGAAAAGAGCAACTTTTGGTATACATAATTTTAAGGCTAGAATCATGTTACTCAATCGAGGGTAAAGATAAATTCAATTAACAGTATTTACCAATTCAGAGGATTGGTTTATTAGTCAAACCTAAAATTACATATTTTCAGATATTTTTGTGTTACACTTCTAAAAAGCATAAAAATATTGAGGCAGAAAACTTTCAAAGTTTTCCACCCCAACTATTGACATTTAGCCTTTATTATTTGGTTGCGGAGGCAAGACTCGAACTTGCGACCTTCGGGTTATGAGCCCGACGAGCTGCCAACTGCTCCACCCCGCGATATACTAACAATATCTATTATACTGCCATATAGAATATTTGTCAACACCTTTTAGAAAATTCTCCAAAAAATCCAGAAAAACCATTAACTTCTATAGCAACACATCTAAAAAAATCTCCGCTCACCTTTCTATTATATGCCAAAAAATCAAAAATATTACTATTCCATAGTAAAAACTAAACATTAGCTTAGCACAACTTAATAAAAATATGTTACAGTTCAGTAACTCTATTTCTTATAAAAATAGATTAACTTCTTGTTTTTATAATATTTTTTACTGAACTGTAACAAAAATATTCATAATTTCGTCGACAATAATTGACAAAATACAACTTTTTTTATATAGTAAGAATGATAAAAATAGTAGTTCAAACCACTTTGGAGGTGATGCATTATGAAGAATTCCTTCATGACAGCTTTCCAGGTATACCTACCACAGGATTTAGGTAATATAGATAATGTATTAGCTCATGTACAAATTGGTAACAAAAGCACAGAAATAACAACAATTTGGCAGAGTCGGTATCTTTCTATAAGAGGGACTGAATGGAGTCGAGTATTTCGTGATGATAACAAACAAGAAATCACAAGATACCAAACATTAAAGTCATATTCCTTTGCATTTCCTATTGAAATATGGGATCTTATTGAAGGAACCTTTTACCTAACCTTTACTACTTGGAAAGATGGATTTCCAACTTTCTGTCATACAGAAAGACACTTTTTCAGAAAAAGTGACAAACTAATTGTTTATCGATGTGGATAAGAAAAAAAGGCGTTCATTCATTTAGAACGTCTTTTTTATTAAAATTTTATCTTAAAAAACCATTAATAATTTCTTCTTCCGCTTCTTTTTCAGAAAGACCAAGTGTCATCAATTTAATCAATTGCTCCCCTGCAATTTTACCAATCGCTGCTTCATGAATTAAATTAGCCTCTACGTCATTTGCTGTAATCTCTGGCGTTGCTGTAACTTTTGCTTTATCTTTTACAATCGCATCACATTCACTATGAGCAAAGCATTTATCATTTCCATAAATTTTAGAAACAAATAATTGCTCAGAAGAATCTGTTGCAACTGACCTTGAAGTTACATGTGTACTGGCATTTTCTCCATTTAATTGAACATCAAAAATTGTTTTAGCAAATTGTTTTCCATGTGTCATAATTTTTTCAGATACCACAAAATTGGTATTTGCTTCTAGCTCTCCTTTTGTTTCTCTAATGGTAGAGTCAACTCCTTTAATTTGGCTACTTTCCATTTCCATGCTACTTCCTGCTTTTAAATATACTTCTGTTACTGGATTTAAAATTCTTTTTCCTTCACCATCGCCTTCTCCATAATGTTTTTCAATATATTTTACCTTAGCTCCTTCTTCTAAAAAGAAACGATGAATTCCATCATGTTGTGAATCTTTGTGATGATCATTATGAATTCCACATCCAGCTACAATAATTACATTAGCATTTTTTCCAATATAAAAATCGTTGTATACTAAGTCGTTTAGCCCGCTTTCTGTTATAATTACTGGTATGTGAATGAATTCAAATTTTGTGTTTTCTTTGACATAGATATCAATTCCTGGTTTATCTGTTTTCGTTTTAATATCTACATTTTCTGTTACTTTTCTTTCAATTCCTTGCCCATTTTTTCGAATATTATAGGCTCCTTTCTCGATATTTTCTAAGTTAGAAACTTCGTTTAAAAGGTCTTTATCGATTTGATTTATCTCTTTTTCCATCTTCTCCTCCTTTTTAATTAAAGGGTGTCCCCTCAATCCCTAAAACAGGGATTTTAAGGGGCGTCCCTAAAATCCCTCTTTTTTCATTTTAAAACATTCTGCTACTGCAAATGTTTTATCTAATACTTCTTTGCTTTTTCCTATTTGCTCTATTTTTCCTGCTTTCATTAAGATGACTTCGTCTGCTATGTTTAGAATTCTTTCTTGATGCGAGATGATTAGCGTTGTTCCTTTGATGAGTTCTCCCATTTTCTCAAATACATCAATCAGGTTGCTAAAGCTCCATAAATCAATTCCTGCTTCTGGTTCGTCAAATATGGTTAGCTTAGCCCCTCTTAGTGCTACGGTTGCAATTTCTATTCTTTTTAGCTCTCCTCCTGATAGGGATCCGTTTACTTCTCTGTCTACATATTCTTTTGCACATAGGCCTACTTTTGATAGTACTTCACACGCTTCTATTTTGGTCATTTTTTCTTTTCTTCCTGCTATTTTTAATAAGTCATATACGGTAATTCCTTTGAATTTTACAGGTTGCTGGAAGGCAAAACTAATTCCTAAGTTGGCTCTTTCATCTATGCTTAAATTAGTGATATCTTTTCCGTCTAAAATTACTTTTCCGGAGTCTGGCTTTTCAATTCCCATTATGATTTTTACTAAGGTGGATTTTCCAGAACCGTTTGGTCCTGTAATGGCAATGAATTTTCCTATTTCTAAGTTCAAACTGATGTTGTCTAATATTTTTCTATTTTCTCTTTCAAAACATATATTTTTTAATTCTAATAACACTTTTATTCCTCCATCTTCATCTTGTTTTTTGCTGCTCTTTGAACACATTTTCTACATTTTTCATTGTTTTCGTCATATCCACATTCTAAGTCTCCTAAGTTCATAATTTGACCAATGTATTGGTTTAATTTTTTGACTGTTTGCTCTGATATGGCATGTTTCATGGCGATTGCTTCTTCTTCTGCTTGCTGTTTGTCTATGTTTAAAATTTCTACTAAAAACATTTTTAGGATATCTTGTTTTTTTATGATTTCAATGGCATAGGCTTCTCCTTCTTTTGTTAGAGTAATGTTTCCATAGGCTTTGTAGTTGATAAGTTTCATGTCTTTTAGCATATTAATAGCTTTGTTTACACTTGGTTTTGTAATTTCTAGTTTCATAGCGATGTCTGTTACTCTAACTTTTTGGTTGTTTTTTTCTAGTAGATAAATTGTTTTTAGATATTCTTCTTGTGAACTGGTTAATTTCATAGACCTCTCCTTTTGTTAGACTTCGCTAACATTTTACTATAAAAGTATCTATTTGTCAAGCAAAATTCACTTCAAGTATCGACTTTAGAGTTACGGTTATCCTATCTAATTTTGAAACTACTTTGTAAGCGACCAAACGAGTATAACGAGTGCGATTGGAGCAATCGACCATTATCTTTTATTTTGGATGGTTGCGACACACAAAGTGTAAAAAATTCGATAGGATAATCGTAACTCTAAAGTCTGCACTTATTTTAAATAGAAATCAATTCTTTAACCTTATTAAACTTAGCTTCACCAATTCCACTAACCTCTTTCAAATCCTCTATTTTCTTAAATTTCCCCTTTTCTTTTCGATATTCCAAAATTTTAATTGCCGTTGAAGGTCCAATACCTGGCAAAGTTTCTAACTGAGTTTGAGTAGCTGTATTAATATTTACTTTCGTATTTTGGTTATTTGTTTCTTCTCTTCTTTCTTCTTGCACAGTTGTAACACCACTTTGTGTTGTCACATAAGTTTCTTCTTTTTTATCCTCTTTTTCTTGTCTTGTTGGAATATATATTTTCATACCATCTTCTAATTTGTAAGCTAAATTAATATCTTCTATACTAGCATCTTCTCTTACTCCTTCTGCTTTATCTATCGCATCTGAAATCCTACTATCTACTTTTAATTCTACTACTCCTTCTTTGTTAACGGCTCCAGATATGTGAACTACAATTCTATCATCACTAAATTGTTCTTTTTCTTCTGTTTTCTCTTGTTTGTCTATATTGTTTTCTAAATCAATGGAAGATGTATTTACCTCTTCTCTTGCATATACATAGTAACATACAAATCCTACTATAATGGCTATAATAATTCCTAAAATGATTTTTTGTTTTTTACTAAAATTATACATATATACCTCCTTTTATTATTTGATTTTATTTGGTTGAAAATTTTTTAAAAATGCGATATGATAATAGATATTAATGAGGAGAAATAAACAATGAAAATAAATTTTAAAAAGTTACTACTGGTGTTTTTTGTTTTTCTTTTTACTTTTCTGTCCAGTTCTTTTGTGCTGGCTTCTACGGAAAAGCCAGAATTGGTTTCAAAATCTGCCATTTTAATGGATCGAAAAACGAAAAAAATTTTATATGCCAAAAATGAAAATGAGAAAATGTATCCTGCTAGCACTACAAAAATTATGACTGCTATTCTTACTTTAGAGCATTGCAATTTAGATGATTTCGTAATGGTTAGTTATAATACTGTCATGTCAATTCCAGAAGGCTATGCATCTGCTTTTCTTCAAGTTGGTGAACAATTGAAAGTAGAACAATTATTAGAATTATTGTTAGTTCATTCTGCTAATGATGCTGCTAACGCTTTAGCAGAATATGTTGGTGGTTCTATTCCTAGTTTTGTGTCTATGATGAATACTAAAGCTCATGAACTTGGCTTGTCAAATACTAATTTTACAAATAGTTTTGGTATGCATGATGAAAATCATTATACTACTGCATGTGATTTGGCTACTTTAATGAATTATTGTGTACAAAATAAGAATTTTAGAAAATTAGCAGGCAAAGCTTCTTGTGCCATTCCTGCTACCAATCAATATGATGTTAGAAAATATAATTCTACTAATGACTTAATTATTCCAGATAACCCAAATTACTATCCTTTTTTAACTTGCGGAAAAACTGGTTATACTAAACAGGCAGGAGATTGTTTAGTTTCTTGTGCTTATAAAAATAATTTGGAATTAATTTGTGTTATTTTAGGTGGTAAAACCGTAGATAATGTGTCTACTCGCTTTTCAGAGACAAAAACTTTATATGAATATGGCTATAATAATTATTCGATTCAACCTTTATGGAATGAAAATGATAAAATAGCACAAATAGAAGTTTCAAATGCTTCAAAAGATACAAAAAATTTAGACTTATTAGCTACTTCTACTACTCATGCTTTGTTGGATAATTCTTTTCCTAAAGATACTTTGCATTTTAATGTCGATTTAAAAGATGATATTAAAGCACCTTTGGCACAAGGAGAAATTCTAGGTAGTGTTTCTTATGAATTGGATGGTATCACTTATAAGACGAATTTAATGGCTTCTCATTCTGTTGAAAAATCTAAGTTGCTTTTTTATTTGATAGGAATAGGGATTGTTGTTTTAATTTTAATTTTACTTTTGATTTATTTTGTGTTTTTTCACAAAAAAGAAAAAAATTATGATGAGTACTAAATTTATTTTTGGAAAGTTTGATTATATTTTATCTTTGTAACTCCCAATTTCGCACCGTCTGTAATAACAGACGGTAGCTTATTGGTCCCCCCGAATTGTTACAAAGAAAAATATAATGAAACTTTCTTTTTTAATAATCTTTTCCAATAATAATAGTTACATCTACTTTACTTGAGCTTGATTCACTATTTTCTATTGTTCCTGTACCTATTACATCTTTCATATTTTTTAATAAAGTTTCTTTTACATTCTTTTTATTTACAATTGTAGTTTTAGAAGTTGTATTCGTACTTCCTGTTCTTGTTACCTTGTATCCGGCACCTTTTAGTTGATTTACTACTTTTTGTAAATCGCTACTATTTCCACTTCCGTTTAGTACTTCGATTGTAATATCTGCTTTACTACTGCTAGAAGTAGAAGCTGTTGTATCATCACTTGTTGTATTTTCTTCTGTTTCTTCTATGTCTCTATCGAAAAATAATTCTTGTATTAATGCTTTTGTTTTTACTTTGTCATGTACAAAAATACTAACATTGTTGGTTTTGTTTAAGCTTGGTACGGTTCCTGGTAAGGTTTCTGTTAACATGTTTTCTGTATTGAATTCTACTGCATATGGTATATAATCTTTAGCTACATCAAAATCTATATTGGTAATAACATTTTCTTTTGCTACATCTAAGATTTCACCTAATTTGAATACATTTTCTGGTTTTGCTGTTTGTTTGATTACTTGTAGAATAAATTCTCTTTGTGTTCTCATTCTTCCTAAGTCATTATCTCCATATTCAACTGGATAAGATGTCATTCTTCCATGTTTATCTGGATTGTTATGTCTAAAACGTACTAATTGCTCTGCTTTATCCCCATTTAATTTTTGTTCTCCTGCTTTTAGGTGAATGTGTAAGTCTTGTGATGTATCGTCATAATCCATATCAATTGGTACATTGAAGGTAACGCCTCCAATAACATCTACTAATTTGATAAGCGCTTCTGTTTTTACTACTACATAGTATTCAATGTTTAATCCTGTGATTTCATTAACAGCTTTTAGTGTTTCATCTGGTCTGCTTTTTCTACCATATAATGCATTTATTTTTTCGTAAGCTGTTGCTCTTGCTGTATTTTTTCCTGTATAGGTATCTCTTGGAATTGATAATAAAGTTGCTTTTTGTGTATTTGGATTATAGGATGCTACAATAATTGTGTCTGTTAGTTCTACTCCTTCTTGGTCTGTGCTAATTCCTAATAAAAGTGCTTTGATTTCTCCTACGTCTTTTTTAGAGTTTAATACGGTTGCTAACATTCCTGATGTTCCTCCACCGTTTTTGTGTACTTTATAAGCAAATACTCCTCCTGCTACTAGTAATACTAATATTATTAACAATAGCACTCTTTTCCAAATTTTCTTTTTTCCTTTTTTTTTCTTATTATTTTTTATATTTTTATTGTTCATTTGTTTCTTTTCCACAATGTTCCACTCCTAAAATTTCATGGTATTAGTATAGCAAATTTGCTTTTAAAAAGCAAGAAATTTCACTAAAAAAACACATTTAAAAGGTTGTTTTGATTCATCGTTTTTCCTAATATAGATTGGTCTATGCTTGTTTTCATGGTATTATTAGGATTGATTTGTCCTGGTATTCCGAAGTATTAGAAGTCCTATATAAATGATTAAAATTCCTCTTGCTACTCCGTATAAAATTCCACCCGCTTTGTTTAGTTGCTCTAATATTGGTAACTTAGCAACAGCATCTGCTAATGCTGTTACAAATCTTAATGCAATTCTAATAGCAATCACTAAAACAATCATAACGCCTCCTCTTACGATGTTGATTGCTAAACTTCTTGCAGTTTCTGGTAGCATATCGTTTTTGGCTGTTTCTATTATTTGATTTGCTTTGTCATCTTGTTTGTTTGTCATAACGTCATTTGCTTTTTCATAAATAGCGTCTTCTATTGCTTCATCAATTCCTGTGGTGTTAATTACTAAATTGGAGATTGGTTGATATAAAATAACAGTTGCTACAATAGAAATAGCAAAAGCACATAATCCTATTGCTAATTTTACCAACCCCTTTCTATAAGCTAAAAATGTTGATAACACAACAATTCCTATTATGGTTAAGTCTACTACGATTCCCATATTTTTTCCTCCTTATAAATTAACAATTTCAATTCTATCTCGATAAATAATTCCTGCTATGGTATCTGATACGACAATATTGGTAATTTCTTGTTTGGCAATGTAACGTTTTACGAGCCATCCTTCTGTATTAATAAATTCTATTTCTGTTCCTAAGTTTAGAGCAATAGTATTACCGTAGGTATAAATTTCTTTTGTTACTGCATTTGCTGTATATTCTTTTATCCCTTTGTTGTCTGTGTTTAGAATAGAAACAATTGAATCTGCTGTAAATAGGCCAGATGATTTTTCTTCTATTTGTATGGTGTGATTGTTAAGTTCTACTGATTGAAAAATTACTTTTTTGTTTTGGTTATTCATAATTGTGTTGTCTTCTTTGTTTTCTATGATGTGAATTTCGTTTGTATACATACAAATAAGTTTATTTTTGTCATGATATTCGATATTGGTTATTAATTTATCGCTTTCTCCTTTATATGTGTTTTCTACTGAATTAGTTGGGTCTGAGGTCGCCTTATCAATAGAAATTACTTTGATATTGGATTGTATGATAGTTCCTGATGTATCTATTTCTGCTATGGCTAAGTGTTTGTTATCATTTGAAATAGCCACGTCTGCTGTTCTAGTAGAAGACAAATAGGTTTTAAATAATAGCTCTCCATCTGGACTGTACATAGCCACTACTGTTTTATGTATGGTATCTGTTATAACAACTGCTACATACCCGTTTTTGTTGACATGTACTTGAGCTATGTTTCCTTCTATTTGTGTTTCCCAGGTAATATCTTTATCTGTTATAAGATATATTTTATTTCCTTTTTTCTCTGCCATGACTAAAAATCGATTGGCTGAGTCAAAAATGGGATTGGATACTTCTACTTCTAATGTTTTTTCTTTGTTTCCAGTATTACCATAAATAACAAATTTGTTTTTGTTTAATACTCCAATATATTTGTTGAAGGCTTGTATGTTTATGTCTTCATTTTCTTTTAGTTCTATGGTGTTTACATTGTCTTGCTTGATTTCTTTTCGAAATATGTTTTTGTCAATCCATTCTCTTGCTTGTCGATTGTTGTAATAAGTGATTATGGTTGTGGTAAGTGTTATTGCTAGAATGGTTATTATTATGATGATAATTAGTTTCTTTTTGTTGATTTTTTTAGGTAGTACTTCATCTGCTATGTTTTCTTTCCAATAGTCTTTCATGGCTTTTCTCCTTGTTTTTGGCTTTTCTTTATTCTACTATAGGATACGAAAAAAAGCAAGTTTTAACTTGCTTTCTCATTAATGTATTTATAGTCTTTGTCATAAGATTGCCAAAGACAAAGCTATACGGAAACCGATGTAGTTTTTTGTTTGTAGACGGAATGGTAAATTCAGGATGCGAAACTGGACGGTTAGAGCCACTAGGATCATAAAATCCACCTCTATAAACTTGGTATTCATCGTAATTTTCCATTGTCCATTCATATAAATTTCCTGCCATATCATAGATGTTTTTTACTTTATATTTTTGATTTGTTCCTGTGTTAATTAAAGAAGAAGCCAATAATGTCCCTTTCCTGTACTATTTTTTAGGTATTCTTCATCGTTAAAAAATTTTAAAGTCGTATCCTATTGCTTTCCATATACTAATGTACTTGTTACTTTTCCTTTATATGGTTTATCGTTAGTAAAGTTTTTTGATAATTCTACTACTCCTGTTAATACTGTCATATCCATTGTCTATTTTATCGATGGTACTTGATACTCCTACTGCAAATCCCTCTGGAATTTTGCCGTTTTTCCATTTGCATCAGTATATGTTTTTGTTTCTGTATAAATATCAGAAAAAATTTCGGTATTTCCTATATTATTTACTTTTACAATACAATCTGTTGTTTTTTGTTACTTGCTTTTACTGTTACTTTATAATATCCATTCACTACTACATTGATTGGTAAGTTTTCTATTTTATTGTCTTCAAAAATAGAAATATCGTTATAAAGGATATCTGTTAAACCTTCTACTTGTCTTAAATTTGTGTTTAAGTCATTTAAATCAAATTTTCCATCTGTTCCAAAGCTTCCTGCAACTGCTATTTTCACTTTTTCTTCTGCTGATTTCTTTACTGTTTCTACTTTAGCATTATTTGCTTTGGTCAGTAATCCATTTTCTCCTGTCAAAGTCGCAATACTAATACCTGCTAAGATTAACAAAATAATAATTGTGATTACTAAGGCAATTAAGGTAACTCCTTTTTTTTCACTTGTAAAACAAAAAAGCAATTAGATTTCTCTAATCGCTCTATTTTTTATAATTTTATTAGTCTGCTAAACAAAGGGCAATACGGAATCCTACACGATTGTGACCGCACTGACTTAGCAGCATTGTATATTCGGTGTGATGCTCCAAAAACGTTATTGTTAGTCATCGCATCTCCTCCTCTGTGTACAGGATTGTGTTCCCCGTATGCAAAATGGCATGACTCTAATGTCCATTCAAAATAATTTCCAGCCATATCATAAATATTTTTTACTTTATAGGCATCACTAGACCCTGTCTCCTTCAGAGTTCCTGAAAAATTCCCTTGAGTACCAGCATATCTCACATAAGAATTAGTTGCACAGTTTCCATTTATATAATTATTATCAAAAAACTGCATCGTCGCATCCCACTGTACTCCATAGACTAACGAGCTCGTCACTCCTACCTTTTTTCCTTTATTTGTATAGGTTGTCTTTACAAATTCTTTTCCTTTTTCTATTGCTCCTCCAGAAAAATCAGTAAAGCTTTTTCCCCACATAATATTGTTGTATACCGTTTTATTCTTTTTTACTACCGCTTGATTATTTTCTTTTCCTGTTTCATATCTACCTATATAGAACCCTTTATTCTTTTCAGATGTTACATTTTCGCACATAGCTGTATAATCATCAATAGCATCTTGAGTAGCGTTTTGGCACGGTTCAGCAACATTTTGTATTACGCCTTGTAATCCTCCTTTATTCGTACCATACCCATCTATACTTTTAAAATTAGCTTTACTAGGAACTGGAACCCATACAAATTCATTTCCTGTACTCCTATGATTTGCATCAATTTGGTCTGTTATTACTAATCCATTATCTACTTTATTAATTCCTGGTGTTACTCCTACTGCAAATCCTTCTGGTATTCTTGCTGTTTTTCCATTTTCGTCAGTATAGGTTTCTGTTTTGGTATAGATATCTGAGAATATTTCTTGATAGCTTCCTTGTGCTACTTCAATTGGTCCTTTTATCGTTTCTTTTTTATTTCCCGCATTATCTATGGTTAGTATATGCAAATAATATGTCCCAGCTAGATAAGTTTGTAAGGTTATTGGTTCTGGATTACTTTTAAAAGTTCCTCCTTTATAATCTGCTTCATTTTTTCCTATTTCTTTATTACTTTTTCTATAATCCCATTTACAACTTGTAATAGCTACTCCACTTTTATTGT